>JABISU010000048.1 GCA_018700255.1 Flavobacteriales bacterium
CTAATGAGTCTCTTCTGTATTTTGGAGATACTGCCCATTTACCATATGGAGAAAAGTCTCCAGAGTTAATAAGGCGCTATTCTTCACGTATTACGCAACATTTAGTTGAGAGTGGATGCAAAGCAATTGTTGTTGCATGCAATTCAGCTTCAAGTAACGCTATTGGTGCTATAGTTAAGGCTGCAGGTCCAAATATGCCCGTAATAGATATGGTTACACCAGTTATAAGGTCAATATCAGCTGAAGATGGTTGTCAAAGTGTGGGTCTAATTGGCACCAGAGCTACTATTACATCTGGATTTTATGGCGAAATTATGAATCAGCTAAATGCTAACTCCACTTTAATTTCACGAGCTACTCCACTTCTTGCCTCTGCAATTGAAGAGGGATTCTTTAACGACAGCATTCCAGGTGCAGTTTTAGAGGCATACTTTGCCGACAACAGCTTTAATAATATCGATTCTATGATCTTAGGTTGCACTCACTATCCTTTAATCAGGGAAAATGTTCAAGCTCTATTACCAAAGGGAGTTAAAGTAATTGATTCTCCTAAGATTATAGCCCAAGAGTTAAAAAGTGTGATGACAGAAAATTCCAGCCCCTATATTCCAAAGCATAAGTTCCAAGTATCTGATCTAACTGAGAATTTTATGTTTAGCGCCCACCATTTCTTTGGATCCGATATTAATTTAGAGGAGGTGAGCTTCAGTTAAGATAAACCTAGTCAAACCTCACTTCCACGAAACCAGTTAGCGTATTCAACGTATCTATCTGCGGTAGAACTTAAATGATCTACAAAATCAGATCGAACTTCTCCTCTTTGTTTTGCTGGGACGCCTGCGTAGAGCATTCCGGGTGGAATTTGGGTTCCATCTAAAACTACAGCACCAGCGGCTACTACAGCACCAGCTCCAACCACCACATTATCCATTACAACTGAACTCATTCCAATTAGAGCTCCCTCACAGATGTGAGCCCCGTGGACTATAGCGTTGTGACCTATACTAACTCTGTCTTCTAATACGGTTAACGATTTACCAAATGTTGCATGAATCACAGCACCATCTTGGATATTTACCCTACGACCTACTGTAATTGATGCTACGTCTCCTCTGATTACTGCTCCGAACCAAACAGTACTCTCTTCCCCCAGAGTAACTTCACCTACAACAGTACAATTAGGAGCTAGCCACACTGAGTCAGAGATTTGAGGAGATTTCCCTCTTGCGGGAAGAATAACGGGATTTTGTTTTTGCATATGCAAATTTAACTCACCGTGGGTTCATCCAAGATTGTCTGTCAAATAACCTACTGGCACCAGCTTCTGCGATATGCTCAACTTCAATCACCTGGCTATCATCAATTAGCGCAGCCGTCATGGCTACGTCGTGGACGTGGTAAATTCCTCGATGAGACAGCTTAAGTACACTTCTACAAGAGTTGAGTAATTCTGTCGCTTCTTCGGTCAAAGGAGGTCCGCTAACAATTTTTTTTTCACCGGGATTATTATCTACCCACTTTTTTACTCGAGCTACTGCACTTTTTGCCTCTGTCCATGAAACGTTCTTAGCACCATTTTCTATGCTATTGTTTATTTCATGCCCAAGTTCTAAGTGTATTGCTATTCTATCTGCTATAGGTCCTGATATTTTTCTCCGATATCTTCTAATTTCGTTAGATTGACAATCGCAAGAAACGTTGTCACCGTTTCCCCTTCCACATGGGCAAGGATTCATTGCCGCTATTAATAAGGCAGATGCAGGTAGTGTTGTCGACCCTGCGGCTCGTGCTAATGAAATAATTCCTGTTTCTAATGGCGCTCGACATGCTTCGAGGGTTCCGCGACTAAATTCCGCAAATTCATCCAAAAACAAGATTCCATTATGTGCAAGACTCCAAGCGCCTGGGATTGCTCCTCTACCCTTCAAATTGCTCCAAGATCCAATCAGACCATTCATGTTTGTAGAGGAATGAGGAGATAACCACGGAGGTCTATTTCTGCTACTCTTTAAGAACAGTCCAGCAGCAGAATGAATTGATTTACACTGAGAAAACTCTTTGTCTGAAAGATCGGGAAGTAGCGCATGAATACATTTTGCTAAAACAGTTTTACCGGTTCCTGGTGGCCCTTGGAGAATAATATCATGACTTCCAGCTGCGGCTATGACAGCCATTCTTTTTGCTGTTTGTTCGCCGTCAATATTATCGAATGTTATTGCTTCTAAGGAAGGAGATACTTTGCTAATGGATTTAAAAGATTTTCGATTAAATGAGGTGTTATATTTTTATTAGGGGACTTTAAATACGCGATCACCTCGCTTAGGTGATTGAAAGGTTGGAGTGGAAGTGGTGAATCCGAGCTGTCAAATTTGGATGGGGCAAGTAGAGTTTTGATATTTTGCACGTCGGAAAGCTCAGATGAAAACGTTTCACAATTACCGAAAATTGAAGTTGCCCATGGCCTAAGCGTACCATCTAACCCCATCTCCCCAGCAGCAGCTATATGCTTAAGTGAAGAAGAAGGTATAATGCCAGAAGATGCAAGAACAGCTAATGCTATAGGTAAGTCAAAAGCGGTTGAGGTCCTTGAGAGGTCTGCCGGGGCAAGGTTTACTGTAATCGCCTTACCTGGCCAGCGATGCCCGCACGCCATAAGAGCTGACCTTATCCTTGTAGCTGCAGCTCTAGCGGCTTGATTACTAATGCCAGAAATGCGGAATAAAATCCCTATTTCTAACCTTAATTCAACACGCACAAAAGAAGGGGAGCCGGGGGAGCCAGCAAACCCGAAAGTCGAGACTATCATGGCGATGGACTTAAGAGAACGAGATGAACGATCTCTCTATGGAGTCGATCATAGCGTGGATGCATTTGATGTGCATCTCTTGAACACGGTCAGAATATCCATCCCACGGGATTCGGATTTCATAATCGCTTAACGATGATAGTTCACCTCCGTCACCTCCAGTTAGGCCAAGAACTGTCATGCCTTTAGATTTAGCAGCACGAGCAGCTTCGAGAACGTTAGAACTATTGCCACTTGTAGAGATAGCGAGTAAAACATCCCCTTGGCAACCTAGAGCTTCTACTCCACGGGAGAATATCTTATCGAAACCGTAGTCGTTAGCTACACATGTAATGTGTGCGGGACTACTTAAAGCAATAGCGGCATATGCAGGTCTATCTTCTCTAAATTTTCCAGAAAGTTCTTCTGCGAAATGCATCGCATCGCTCATAGAGCCGCCATTTCCGCAACTAAGTATTTTTCCACCTGATTGCAGGCACGAACTGAGGACTTTGGATGCAGAATCTACGGAAGAAATAAAGGCCTCGTCTTCTATCAAATTCGATAGCAGTGAAAGCGCTTCTCTGAAATGAGTTCTTGCTGTAGACATGCCCTCTAAGGTATGGGGTAAAAGTGGTACGTTCAACATTCGACAAATGTGCTACAATATCTGTCGACTATTTTTTAATAACTTGTGAGCGTGGCTCAGAACTTTGTGAGTGCGTCGTTGAG
>JABISU010000006.1 GCA_018700255.1 Flavobacteriales bacterium
ATGCTATCCTCCTTCATCGTTAAAAGGAAGCAACTTGACATCTGTGGCTTAGGTGTGCCCGAGTTAAATAAAGTAGGTGTCGCGTGCGTAAACCAACCTTCACTAAGCATGTGATAGGTGCTCACAACAGATTCGAGATCATCTTTATGTATTCCTACACTCACCCTCATAAGCATCTGCTGTGGTCTTTCACAAATAGCTCCATTCATCTTTAACAAGTATGAACGCTCTAAGGTTTTAAATCCGAAAAAATCGTAGCTAAAGTCCCTATCGTAAATGATCTGTGAATCTAAGTATTCTGCATTTTCTTGAATGATTTCATGTACGTCTTCAGCGATTAAACTTGCAGGATCACCAGTTACAGGATCTACGTAGTTATAGAGATCATCTATCGTTTCAGCGAAGGATTTTTTAGTCGCTTTGTGTAAGTTGCTTACTGCGATACGACTAGCAAGACTGGCGTAATCGGGGTGAGTTACAGCGCTCGTAGCAGCCACTTCTGCAGCAAGGTTGTCAAGCTCAGTTGTCGTAACACCATCGTAAACGCCCTCGATAACACGCATAGCAATACGTTGCGGATCAAGAGATTCGTGAAGGCTATAACAGAGTTTTTTTATTCTGGCTGTAATCTTGTCAAATTGAACAAGTTCACGTCTTCCGTCGCGTTTAACTACGTACATGGCAAATATCTTGAGGTTGGTTCAGGTAGGATAATGAGATGGTATTATTTTTTAAAAGTCAGCTTCCATATTAAAGTTATTACTTTCTTCAGATCCGTGGTTCATTACCCCGGATTTTTGATATTCTCCAACTCTTTTCTCAAAGAAATTTGTTTTTCCTTGAAGTGAAATCATATCCATAAAGTCAAATGGGTTTGTGGCGTTATAAACCTTTTCGTTTCCTAGTTCCACAAGTAGTCTGTCCGCAACAAACTCTATGTATTGCTGCATAAGATCTGCATTCATACCGATGAGCCTAACGGGAAGAGCTTCAGTAACGAACTCCTTCTCCATATCAACAGCATCAACAATGATTTTCTCAACGGTTTTCTTAGGTAGTTTATTTACAAGATGATCGTTGTACAGTAGACAAGCAAAGTCACAGTGCATCCCTTCGTCTCGAGATATTAGCTCGTTTGAGAATGTAAGTCCAGGCATAAGCCCTCTCTTTTTAAGCCAAAAAATCGAACAAAAACTTCCGCTAAAGAAGATGCCTTCAACAGCAGCAAATGCAATTAAGCGCTCAGCAAAACTCCCCTTATCGATCCATCTCATGGCCCATTCAGCTTTTGCCTTAACAAAAGGGAGAGTCTCAATTGCATTAAATAAATGATCCTTTTCTTTCGTGTCTTGTATGTAAGTGTCTATGAGTAAAGAATAAGTCTCGGAGTGGATGTTCTCCATCATAATCTGGAATCCATAGAAGAACTTAGCTTCTGTATATTGAACCTCTTGTACGAAATTCTCAGCGATGTTCTCATTTACAATCCCATCCGAAGCGGCAAAAAATGCAAGAACATTTTTGATGAAAAACCGCTCATCATCGTTAAGCTTATCTGACCAATCAGCTAGATCAGAAGAAAGATCGATCTCCTCAGCTGTCCAAATACTAGCCTCTTGCTTTTTATACTCAGCCCAAATATCGTCGTGTTGAATTGGGAACAAAACAAAGCGCTTGGGGTTTTCAATTAAGATAGGTTCTTCCACCGCTGTGTTTTCGGGCAGCACCTCCTCAATTGATGTTTGTTCGTCTAAAGCGACTTGTTTTGTCTCGGTCTCGGTCTCGTTTATTTTAGAGGTAGATGCATCCATGTCTTTCGTATAATCGTGTTTTAAACCAACGTCTCAAAGAAACAATCTAGACCCCTATTTATGCAAGGTCATTTCACCCTCTTTACCATCTAGTTTTTAACACTTATGTTAATAACAAAGTGCGTTGCCTTTATTTACTACACCTACAGCGAATAAATATTGGTGATGATTTGTAAATTTGGAATAAAAAGGACAGAATTAGGGTATGAATATATAAGTCCAAAAAGCATTCATAAAATGGACTTAATTAAGGAACTCTGAATGCGTACTTTTGCATAATGCTTAAAGGCCTTTTAAAAATATTTCTAGGAGATAAATCATCCAGCGACCTGAAAGAAATTCAGCCAATTGTTGATGATATTTTGTTGGCTGAAAAGTCCCTCATCAACCTCAGCGCCGATGAACTCAGAGCTAAATCTACCGATCTACGAACAAGAATCAATGATCACATTGCCGATTTGCAAGGAGAGATTGATGAATTAAAAATAAAAGCAGAGACCATGCCCGAGTCTGATCTCGATGCTAAAGAAGCTGTTTTCGAAAGGATAGATAAGTTAGAGTTGGAGATTAATGAGGAACTCGAAGTTGTACTTGCGAAAATTTTACCAGAGGCTTTCGCCCTTGTAAAAGAGACTGCTAAGAGATTTACATCGGAAGGTGAAATTGAGGTTACAGCATTGCAGTTCGATAAGGATATAGCTGCAAGGCGGGATATGGTTAGGGTAGAGGGAGAGAAAGCTTTTTGGTCTAATACATGGAAAGCAGCCGGATCAGATGTAACCTGGGAAATGGTTCACTACGACGTTCAACTTGTAGGTGGAGTTTCCCTTCATAGGGGTAGCGTGGCGGAAATGCATACGGGTGAGGGAAAAACCCTAGTTGCAACTTTGCCGGTGTTCTTGAACGCCCTCACAGGTAGGGGAGTTCATCTTGTGACAGTTAACGACTACTTGGCTAAGCGTGACTCGGAGTGGATGGGTCCATTGTACGAATTTCATGGTTTGACAGTTGATTGCATAGATAAGCATCAGCCAAACAGTGAGTCTCGAAGAGAGGCGTATAAGTGTGATATCACGTTTGGTACGAACAATGAATTCGGGTTCGATTATCTGCGTGATAATATGGCGAAGAATCCTAACATGTTAGTCCAAAGGCGTCATCATTACGCAATCGTTGACGAGGTGGATTCTGTTCTTATTGACGAGGCCAGAACCCCACTTATTATTAGCGGACCCACACCTAAAGGCGACGAACAGGAGTTTGAATCTCTAAAACCCATGGTTGTTAAGCTGATTCAAGTTCAGCAAAAAGCAGTTCAAGGATTTCTTCTAGAGGCTAAGAAATTACTCACCGATGGACTCTCAAAAGAGGAGAACGAAGCTGCTGGATTAGCTCTTTACCGAGCTTTTCGAGGACTCCCTAAGTCGAAACCCATCATTAAATTCCTAAGTAATGAAGGAATGCGACAGCGACTATTAAAAGTTGAGTCGTTTTATTTAGCAGACAATCAGCGCGAGATGCACAAGGCTGATGAAGAGCTATTTTTCGTTATTGATGAGAAACAAAACCAAATTGAACTTTCCGAGAAAGGCATTCTTTATCTTACTCAAGGGATGGATGATGATGCCTTTTTCACAATGCCGGACATCGCAACAGAGCTTGTCGCAGTGGATAATTTAGATGCTAACGATGACGAAAAATTATCGAAGAAGCAGGAGGTAATGCAAGATTACGGAGTCAAATCTGCAAGAATTCACTCGATGAATCAACTTCTTAAAGCATACACTTTATTCGAGAAGGATATCGAGTACGTCATTATGGATAATAAGGTGAAAATAGTCGATGAGCAGACCGGTCGTATTATGGACGGAAGACGCTATTCAGATGGTTTACACCAAGCTATTGAAGCGAAAGAGAATGTAAAGATTGAGGCTGCGACTCAAACATATGCGACAGTAACTCTACAGAACTTCTTCAGAATGTACCACAAGCTTGCTGGTATGACTGGAACTGCAGAGACAGAAGCAGGAGAGTTTTGGGATATCTATAAATTAGACGTTAAGGTAATACCTACAAACAGGCCTATTGCACGTGACGACAGAGAGGATTTGGTTTACAAGACGAAGCGTGAGAAATACAATGCCGCTATCGAGCAAATAGCTGAACTAAGTAAGTCCGGCCGACCAGTACTTGTTGGAACTACTACAGTTGAAGTTTCTGAATTGCTATCTCGAATGTTAGATATGCGTGGATTGGACCACCAGGTTCTAAATGCGAAGAGACACCAACAAGAGGCAGAGGTTGTGACCAGAGCCGGTCAGGCTGGAACGATTACGATCGCGACAAATATGGCCGGACGTGGTACCGATATTAAATTAACGAAAGAAGTTAAAGAGGCTGGAGGTCTTGCTATTATAGGAACTGAGAGGCATGATTCCCGTAGAGTTGATAGACAGCTGAGAGGTCGTGCAGGTCGTCAAGGAGATCCAGGATCGTCTCAATTTTATGCATCTTTAGAAGATGATTTGATGCGTCTGTTTGGCTCTGACCGAGTAGCGAAGATGATGGACAGGATGGGGCACAAAGATGGAGAAGTCATTCAGCACAAGATGATTTCTAAGTCCATAGAAAGAGCCCAAACGAAAGTAGAGGAAAATAATTTCGGGATTAGAAAGAGACTTCTTGAGTATGACGATGTCATGAACGCCCAGCGTGAAGTGATTTATAAGCTACGTAGAAATGCTCTCTATGGCGATAGAATTAGAACGGATATTGCAAATATGTTCTTTGAACTTGTTGAGGCAAATGTTGATGCTACGCACGAGTCAAAAGACTACGATAATTTCCGTCTAGCTATGCTTTCTAACTTAGGGATTGAAGCTCCCGTTTCAGAAAACGATTTCCTTTCAGCAGACACCGATGATTTAGTTTACCTATGTTACTCTCAATCGGAGCAACATTACAGATCTAAAATTGAAGATTTATCTCGCAGAGCTCATCCTGTAATCCAGCGTGTTTACGACGATGAATCGAATGATTTCAAAAGCATACTTGTTCCATTTTCTGACGGATTGAAGACGATTCAGGTGAGCGCTGATATTGATGAAAGTGTCGCAACCGAGGCGGTAAGCGTCATGAAGGCTCTTGAGCAGCAAGTGGTCCTTGCTGTGATTGACTTGCATTGGAAAGAGCACCTTAGATCTATGGATGATTTAAGGAACAATGTTCAGCACGCAAGACACGAGCAAAAGGATCCCCTTCTTATCTATAAATTCGAGTCGTACGAGCTGTTTAAGCAAATGGTTCAAAAGGTAAATGCTGAGGTCGCCTCATTCTTAATGAAGTGCACAATTCCTATAAATGCAGGAGAACAACCATTGCGCCAAGGGAAGAAAGTAGAAGTTGCTCCATTAGGTAAAACATCTAAGGCTGGTGTAGATAATATCGCCCAACAAAATGCTGCAAGGGCAGCTGGCGGCGGTGGAGCAATTTCTCCAAGTCAACCTGGCCAACATCATCCTACATCTCGACCCAAGCCAGTTGACCCGATTCGCACAGAGAAGAAAGTTCAACCTAACTCACCTTGCCCATGTGGTTCTGGCAAGAAATTTAAAAAGTGTCACGGCAAGTAACGCCTTTTATTTCTTGAGTTCAGTTTTTCATGAAGAAGATAGGATAGCTTAGTGCTTAATATCCCGAATCCAGCTCCTGCAACGACATCGGAGAACCAGTGTTTGTCATTATATATTCTAAGATAACCTGTAGCGGCGGCGGCTGTGTATCCTAGAATTCCATATAGAACAGACTCATCCTTATACTCTTGATATAATATTTCAGCACACATAAAAGCTGTAGCAGTATGTCCAGATGGGAAGGAGGTGAAGGCGGACCCGTCAGGTCTTTCTTTTCCCGTAAGTAGCTTAATGCTGTAGACTGAAACACCGGTCATCACAATAGAATAGCCCGTAATTTTCGAGAGACCTCTTAAATCGTGCACCCCCTTTTTTCCAAGAAGATTTAATCCGTACACGGCAACTAGAGGGCTGTACTCTAAATAATCATCAAGAGTAACTTTTCTCTCAACATACCTCAATTCATCTCTAATACTTAAGTCAAGAGCATTAAGCTTTTCGTTATTTAACCCGATAAATCCATAAGTAATAAAAGCAGAGGGTAAAATCAGCGGGCGGTACTGAGTTTTCTTTTCAAGAGGTGAACTCGTGTTTTGCGCTAAAATAGAATAGGAGAAAAGACAAAAAATAAGTGTAATAATTTTCATTTAAAAGTTTATTTTGATTAGCTATCCTTTTTAACCATTGCTTCAAATTTACTGCAAGTTTCTGGAGTAAACTCACTGTCTGTAGTATGTACAAGTAGGTCGAACGAGTCGAGTGGCGTTCCTGCGTCCTTTAATTTTTTTAGCAATGTACACCAAACCATCAACCTCTTCTCATCACTATCATGTCCATCATAACCTCCAAATCTGACAAGAAGAAACGGGGCTGTAAGTCGCATATGTAGAGCGTCAGGCCTTCCGACGGTATCGCTAATGACTGCTCCGATTCCTTTGTCTGATAACAATTTCCAAACGGTTTCGGCCTCATCACCACCTTTAAACCACTCGGCATGACGAAATTCCACAGCCATCTTTATTTCTTTTGGCCAATTGTTTAAATACGCAATCAATTTTTCACTGTGCTTAGGTGCATAATGAGGGGGGAGTTGGAGAAAAACAGGGCCGAGTTTATCTCCTAAAGCGAGTATGCCTCCAATAAAATCATCAGTGGGGCCTTCACAATTGTTGAACCGCCTATAATGTGAAATTAGTGCTGGAAATTTAGGGCAGAAAACGAAATCGTCAGGCATTTCACGAGCCCACTCAGCCATCTTTTCAGGTGAGTAAATCCTATAATGGGTAGCGTTAAATTCAATGTTGCCGAATCGCTTTCCATAGTGATTCGGCCAGGTTCTCATCGGATCTTTCATGGGGTAAACACTCCCCCTCCAAGATTTAATGCGCCAGGAAGTCCCCCCAGTCCTTACCAATGTTCTTATTAAAGTATTCTCATTTGGGTCAAGCTTCTCAGCCCATTCTATCTTCTCTTCGGGAAGTTCCCAATGATCTTTATTAAGCTTCTCACCTTCCAGATTAATATCTATTTTACCAAATTTCACCTTGCAAACCTAACGACTACAAGTTCAACACGATCTATTATAAAATCATTAAAAAAGGGTTTTGAAATTTCCCGTCCTTGTATCTGTAAATTTTCTAAAGTGAAAAAAACGATTACATATTTAGCCCGTGCATTGATTGAAGGGTTTGTGCCTCGGACCTGCCTGAGTTGTAGTAAGCCTATATCGTATTACGGACATGTTGCTGGGGCGTGTAGTTTATGTGTTGTAAATTGGGGGGTGTATGCACCGGGTTTGGTAAGCAATACATTGTTTAAAGAAAGAATGAACTGTGTTTGGTCTGCAATGGGATTCCGTTTAAGCGATGGAGGGTCGAGGGCAATGATTCACAAATGTAAATATGGGGGCGAGCCATGGAGGGTTAAACAACTCGGCGAATGGATCGCAACCCGTTGGGATCCACCGCCAGAAGGCGTAGTCTTAGTTCCCGTTCCGATTCATCCCAAAAGAAAACTCCAAAGAGGGTACAACCAGGCTGAAAGATTGGCAGCTGGTCTGGGAGAGGTTTGGGGTGTTAAGGTGGATGAGGCTGGTCTTATTCGCAAAAAGCACGGTGCTTCTTTGACGGGTTCAAATAGAAGCGGGAGATCTCAAGCATTGAAACAGACTTACGGTTTTAACAACATGAAAAATAGAAGCAAGATGAGTCCGGTGATTCTCGTTGACGATGTTTTAACAACTGGTGCGACGTTGAGAGAATGTCGTGAAATTCTAGAGTTAAGAGGCAGAGTGGTGTTAGGTGCGGTAGTTCTTGCACTTGCTTAGCAGTTGCTTAGCTAAAGGCCACGTGTAACGTGAGGGAGTTATTATCTTTGCTAAAAAGAAATGAAATTATTTGAGGACATATTCGTGCTGACACAGGCCTTTGTTGTCTCAATAATTATCACCTCGTGCGCTCAGGTAGGAACCCCTTCTGGTGGCGGAGTGGATACAGAGGCACCAATTGTTTTAGAAATTTCCCCCAAACCTGGGGCAACCAATGTGATTTGTGATCGTGGAGGAGCCATTTCTGTGACATTCGACGAGTACGTGAATGTAAAATCACTCAACAGTCAACTGTTGGTTTCACCACTCCTCCCTCAAGGATTACAGTGGTCAATGAAAAGAAAAACCGTAACTTTTGTTTGGAATGATGAATTGCAGGCAGATAAAACCTATGTGTTTCAATTTGGAGATGCGGTTGTAGATATAAGGGAGGGAAATTCGCTTGACAACTTTGTTCTTGCATTTTCCACAGGAGATCATCTAGATTCACTTTCAATAAGCGGATCTGTAGTTGATGTTTTTACCGCAGAGCCTAAATCGGGAGTTCGAGTTCTGATGTATGATTCTGTTATTTCACCGGATTCAATTTTTAAAGGGGCAAAGCCCAAATTTGTAGGTACAACGAATGAGTCAGGTGAGTTTCTATTGAATTACCTGCCTTCGGGACGATATAAAATCATGGCTATCGAGGACAATGACAGAAATTATGTTTGGACTTCAGGAGAAGGATTGGCAGTTTTTGAAGAGGTTGTAGTTGTGGACGGACATGTGACCCTAGAAATGCCACTCAGAATGCAGCCTACAAGTGAGCTAGCGTTGAAGTATTTTGAGAAAAGTTCTAGGGATTCCCTTGGACTCGTTCATGTTATTTTAAGTGGGCCTATCGAGTTGTCTGACAAAATTGATGTTAGTGGCAATCGGATTTTTTATGACAATGAAAATTTATGGGTGTTGTCTGGCGAGAGTTCATCCGATGTTGTTTGGTGTGGAAACGACACTTTAAATTTTCAGGAAATAGAATTGATTCAGATGGAAACTTTCAGAGAAGTTAAGGGACCAGAAGGAAAGGTGGTGTCATCAAATATTGCCGAGTTCACATTTTCCAGACCCTTAGAAAGTGTAGCAGATTCTTTATTTATACTGATTACAGAAGACAGTCTAGAAATGTTTTTAGATTCTGTTTATATCAATGATTTAGACCCGTTTAAGGTTGTTGTTGAAGGAAATTTTACAAGGGGAAACTCTTTTGAATTAACACTTGTTCCCGGTGGAGTTGTGGGTTATGGTGGGGTCCAAATTTCCGATTCTACCAGTTTTAAATGGAGTGTTTTCGAAAAGAAAAGCTTGGGAGATTTGAGCGTAAAAAT
>JABISU010000005.1 GCA_018700255.1 Flavobacteriales bacterium
GAGAATAATCTCCATTGGGTCTAAGATTTAAACTATCTAAAGCTGTTACGGCAAAGCATCCTGCTATACTTCCCTCCTGATCAAATTCATTAAATATGTAGCTTGTGTCTGAGTCGAAATAGGCGTAAGGAAGTAACGAATCACCTTCAAACATAGCCCAATACAATGAATACCCCATGACATCATCTGCACAATCTGTAGCTCCCCACCAATTCATCTCATCAATTTCATCGGGGCAATTCGGGAGTACTTCAAGAATTGGTGGACAAGGAGGTGTATAGTCATACGGTGCTGCACAAGCATTCTGAGACCAGTTAAATAAGGGGCTTTCAATTCCTGGGGCGTCATAATTCCCCTCACATTTAACTCTATAGCAATATTCCATTCCATTTACTAAACCCGTATCAGAGTATATGACTTCACTAATAATAGGCTTAGAATCACTTAACTCAACTGTATCTAAAGGTGAGAAGTCAGGTTGATTAAATGACTTTCTTTCAATGTAAAACTTTACGTTATACCATGGAACGATGACATCTAACATGATGTCAATGCTATTGTCATTTCCAACTAAAGTGATGAAAGGAGTACTGGCAGGTACGCTACCACCTACTATAAAATCACCTTCTGAAGTAGTGGACCACGCTTCCACCTTGTAGAAATGCTGAACAGAGGTTGTGTTTATTCCTATATCGATAAAATTAGTGTCTGCAATTTCTGCAATTTGGTTGTTATTTCTGAAAACTTTGTAATAATACGGGAGAGGAAAAACCAGAGTATCCATTTCTGTAGGAGGAGACCAACCCACATTTACCTCACCTATAACTTCATCCGTAACCACTACATCTGCATGAGTCATAACAGGAACATCCTTGTTTATTGAGGCGCAAAACTCATCGCTAGCAAGAGATTCCGAGCCATCATCAAATCTCATAACAATTCTATAACAATATGTTGCGCCAAAACTTAGAAATCCCTCATCGACATAGCCTGTTTCGCTTAAATCGGGTAAACTTGCAATCAGCTCATAGCCCTCATCTTCTGAAATACCTGTTTCACAAACTGTTGGCTCCCAGTCTGATGACTCAACCCTTCTGTACACATCGTGAATTCCCGCATCCCTTCTCCAGCTTGGTAATTCTTCTGAGCAAGTTCCTCCACTCCAACCTAACAATATTGAATTTCCAATAGCTTCTGCAGAGGTATCCTCAACTGGAGGAGCCACAACTCTCACATAAGCCGTTGATATGTCTGTTAAAGGAATTGCTTGGCCTTGATCTGTTGCTTTAAAAATAATTTGGTATGGAGCAAGACGCACCTCTTCACAAGTGGGAGCCCATGCAAATTCACCGATTCCCGCACCTAAATTTGTAAAAACAGCCTGATTAGTGACTTCGCTAATGGGTCCGCCCAGTGCGTTTAATGTAATGTTATCCCCGTCCGGATCAGTAGCATTGACATACCAAGTCAAGAACGAACCTGCCACAATACAGGTGTCTATTTGTTCAGAGACAATTGGCGGTTCATTGTTACAAACCTGAACATCAATTTGCATATCCCTTACAACCTCACCCACCTTTCTTAGCTGACCAGAAACCTCACGCCACTCTTCTATCCTAATCGCAATATTATACTCTCCTACAATCTGTGGGCTATTCCAGATTACATCTCCAGTATATTGATGAATCTCAAATATATCATCCGCAAGACTAACTTGCTCTGGGTATATATATGTCGGAATAGGATCACCATTAAATCCTCTGCAAGGAACTAAGCTGAAAGTGAGCAAGTCTCCATCTTCATCGAAAGCTGCTGGATTATGCACCCAATCACGATTTAAACAAGCATTTTCAGTTGCCGGGTTTAATAGCTGCACACTGTTATTATGCCCTGCTTCAGGATCAATAATGAGCAATGACCTAATTGCAAATGGCGTATCCACAGATCCTACCATATTCAACACCCCCTCATTCCTATTTGGATCCTCCACCTTAAGCTCAAATGACCCAGGTCCTCCATAAGTGTGAGTCCCTCTATAAGTGTTCACTTTTATGTCGCCAATTAAGATATTTATTGACTCTCTACTTAGCGAATCTACATCATCACCATTTTCATCCCCCCATCTTAAATATAGGAGCGGTCTATCAGCAATTGCTGATGATTTTGTATAAGTTGTAATAAGAACTTCATAGGTTAATCCTTCGACATGTTTATACGTAATCTCACCCGCACGATTATGGGTGGCAAATGCTTTTACATTCAAGAAAGCAATTCCAATAACAATTAACAATATTCTAAAAATGAATATATGCGGGCGAATAAACATCGACACGAAGTTACACACGAACGCGGACATTAGATAGCTACCTTTACATTCTTATTAAAGCATGCTCATGAGAATAGGACTTACTTCAGGCGACCCAAACGGAATAGGAATTGAAACTATTTTACGCGTCTTTTCAGATGAAAGAATGCTAAAAGGAATAACTCCAGTTTTATACGCGACTAAAGATGTTGTGGTTAATAATCTTGAGGTTTTAGGTTTAAAAAACTTAAACTGGGTGGAACTTGACTCAGCCGATGAGGCTCTCCCAGGAAGATTAAATGTTGTGGGATTAGAGATGGTGGAGTTCGAGATTCAACTCGGAGAAAAAACAACTGAAGCCGGTGGGTATTCATTTATTTCTTTAGAAAAATCTGTTGATGATTTAGCTTCGTCAAAAGTTGATATTCTTGTAACAGCCCCCATAAACAAAGATTCGATTCGACAAGCTGGATTTAAATTTCCTGGACATACTGA
The DNA here is from genome assembly GCA_018700255.1 of Flavobacteriales bacterium. The sequence goes on from JABISU010000005.1 coordinate 2,801, forward strand.
GTACTTAGCTCATATTGCAAATGCTGACGACGTGTTAATGCTACTTGTTGCTGACAATCTAAGAATCGGCGTCGCAACCGGACACATTGCAATTAAAGACGTTGCCACTTCACTTACTAGCTTGGCTATTAAGAAGAAATTAGAGCTCATGAGTGAATCGCTTTCAGTAGACTTCGGATGCGCTAGCCCTAAGATTGCTGTATTAGGCCTTAATCCTCACGCTGGGGATAATGGGCTTATGGGCGAAGAAGAGAAAACCATTATTTCACCAGCTGTTCGTGACGCAAAGGCTTCTGGAGTAAATGCATTTGGGCCGTATGCAGCTGACGGATTTTTCGGCTCAGGAGCATATAAAGATTTTGATGGTGTCCTCGCTATGTATCACGACCAAGGCCTTGCACCATTTAAGGCTTTAAGTTTCGGTCGTGGGGTAAACTTCACAGCAGGCTTACCGATAGTGCGCACAAGTCCAGATCACGGAACTGGCTTTGATATTGCTGGAAAAGGTA
>JABISU010000023.1 GCA_018700255.1 Flavobacteriales bacterium
ATACAGAATATAAGTCCATCTCGATTAATGAAAATTACCGATGGTTTAATATCTCATAAGGTTAAGGTGAAAATCGTTCCATCAATGAAGTTGTGGATAGATGGGGAATTGAATGTTGGACAAATAAAGCAAGTTAAAATTGAAGATTTGTTAGAGCGTGCTCCGATAGAATTAGAGAATCCAGATATAAAAAGAGAGTTGTCGGAGAAGGTTGTCTTTATTACGGGTGCTGCAGGATCAATAGGGTCAGAGATAGCTCGTCAAGTAGGTACTTGCAAGACAAAGAAGTTAGTGTTGATAGACCAAGCGGAATCCCCTTTGTATGAATTACAACAAGAATTTATACATAGTAAGACGGCTAATTTTGTTGCAGAAGTTGCCGATGTAACAGATCAGCGAAGGATGCAACAGCTATTTGAACTTTACAAACCACAAATTATTTTTCATGCTGCGGCGTATAAACATGTTCCTTTAATGGAAGAAAACCCTTACGAAGCGATTAAAGTAAATGTATGTGGAACAAAATGTTTGACAGATCTATCGGTTCACTTCAAAGTAGATAAGTTCGTCATGGTTTCTACTGATAAAGCTGTGAACCCTACCAATGTAATGGGGGCGACTAAGCGAGTAGCGGAAATGTATATTTCGAGTGTAGAAAATACTGGGAAAACAAAGTTCATAACCACCCGATTTGGGAATGTCCTGGGCTCGAATGGTTCTGTAATTCCTCTATTTAAAAAACAAATTGAAACTGGAGGACCAATTACTGTTACACACAAAGACATTACTCGTTACTTTATGACTATTCCAGAAGCTTGTCAGCTGGTTTTAGAAGCAGGGATAATGGGTAAGGGTGGAGAAATTTATGTATTCGACATGGGTGACTCTGTTAAGATATATGATGTAGCGAAAAAGATGATTCAATTGTCGGGATTACATTTTCCGGAAGATATAGATATAAAAATTTCGGGGTTGAGGCCAGGTGAGAAACTCTTTGAAGAACTCCTTGCAAACGGTGAAAACACCCAACCAACCCACCATGATAAAATTATGATTGCGAAATCTGCTGATTTCAACAAAGCTGAAGTAAAACAAAAAATAGAAAATATTTGTTTAGAGACTATTCAAGTTGATAATCTTGAGATAGTGACCCTCATCAAGAATCTCGTCCCAGAATATATTTCTAACAACTCAGTTTACGAGAAGTTAGACAAGCTTGAAGAAGCTTAATCCACATCCTCTAGCACTGGGAACTTGGTTTTAAACTCTTCCAAGGAAGGGCGGTCGCATACAATCTGTACAACATCGTCTTGAGTGGCTTGGTCGCAAATCCCCCCATAAACATCGACAGCCAAGCTTTTTCCCGGGTAAAGAATCCCGTTTGCATCAGAACCCGTTCTGTTAACTCCCATCACGTAACACTGGTTCTCAATGGCACGAGCTTGTAGAAGGGTGCGCCATGGTTGAATGCGAGCTTCAGGCCAATTGGCGACATAGAGGGCGATATCATACCTGTCTGTAAGCGTGTTTCGTGAAAAGCAAGGGAATCTGAGGTCATAGCAGATTTGGAGCAAGATTTTCCAACCTCGGAATTCTACGATCCTTTTCACTTGTCCTTTCTCGAAAAACGCATCTTCAGAACCGAAAGAGAACAGGTGTTTTTTATCGTAAAACTCAAATGACCCATCAGGTCGAACGAAGAGACTTCTATTTCGAGCTGTTCCGTCTTCAAAGCGGAAAGCGATACTACCTGTAAGAGCTATATTTAATTCGGAGGAAAGTAGAGTCATCCAATTTAATGTTTCGCGGGATTCCCAAGAATCGATTTTCGAGAGGTTCATCGTGAATCCTGTTGTGAACACTTCTGGTAAGACGATGAGGTCAGTTTCAGGGAACTCTAGTAAACGGCTCCGGATTTTTTGTTCGAAATTTACTCGGTTAGATTCAGGGTTTTCCCAAGCAAGATTAGATTGAAGCCCCAGGATGTGAAGCTGCGATTTAGAGCTGTTACTACCCATGCTCATCATCTAGTAATAGCCAGCTTAGTGGTCGCTGATGTTTTTCCATTCCGATCGACTGCAAAAATTAAGTAAACTCCGTAAGGTGCCAGAAAGCCTGAATCGAATCTCCCATCCCAAACAGCGCGCCCTCCCATGGATTCGACTTTAGCGACTAGCCGCCCAGAAGCGTCCGTGACGTGGACAGTGCTTTCATAATCTACGCCATCTATTGTGATGGGACCGTCGTAGTTTTTTGCTACAGGGTTAGGGAAAACGAAGATATCGGACATCTCAGAGTCCCAGTTGGAGGCTTCTCCGAGGTAAGAGATAGTGCCTCGCGAGGTCGCTATGAAGACCTCGCCGTTGGCTTGGTTGATAGCGATGTC
>JABISU010000078.1 GCA_018700255.1 Flavobacteriales bacterium
AACAAACCATGAATCCTCAACTTTACCATTATGAGAATTCACCTAATCGCAATTGGAGGAAGTGCTATGCACAATTTCGCCCTTGCGCTAAAAGACAGCGGGCATAATGTATCAGGGAGTGATGACCAAATCTTTGAACCAAGTAGAGGTCGACTTGAGAAAGCGGGGTTGCTCCCTAATAGCGAGGGTTGGCACCCTGAGAATCTCACTAACAACATAGACGTAGTCATACTAGGAATGCACGCGAGAAAAGACAACCCTGAACTTGCACGGGCACGAGAGCTAGGGTTAAGCGTTCAATCATATCCTGAATTTCTATTCAACGCTACCAAAGATAAAAAGCGTGTAGTAGTTGGGGGTTCTCATGGAAAGACAACCATTACATCTATGCTGCTGCATGTCTTGAGCGCTTTAGGGAGAAATGCTGATTATATGGTTGGGGCTCAACTCGAAGGGTTCGACCGCATGCTCGAATTAAACAAAGAAAACGACTTGGCGGTGATAGAGGGAGATGAATATCTTAGCTCTCCTATTGATAGCAGATCGAAATTCCTCCACTACAGACCGCACATAGCGATAATCACTGGAATTGCCTGGGATCACATTAATGTTTTCCCAACAGAAGAAAGCTACTTAGACACTTTTCGGAAATTTATCGAGACTTTAGAACAAGGAGCAACACTCATATACTGCTGTGAAGACTCTCAACTTCTTGGTCTCATTGAGGAAACTTCTAATAAGAGACCAGACATCTTGTGTGAGCCATATAACACGCCTTCTAGCATTCCGGTAAATGGCAGCTCCGAGATAACCTACTCTGACAACACAACCGCAATATCTAAGCTCGTGGGAGCTCACAATTTCCAAAACTTAGCGGGAGCTAGAGCCATTTGCAAATCGCTATCTATCTCAGCGGAACATTTCGACAATGCGATTGAAGGTTTTACAGGAGCTGCGAGAAGATTAGAAGTGGCAATAGAACGGCCGCAACAAAAATTTACTGTCTTTAGAGATTTCGCTCACGCTCCTTCTAAACTCAAGGCGACTCAAGCAGGCGTTGTTGGGTCATTTCCCGAAAGAAAGGTGACGGCTGTTTTTGAGCTTCATACATTTTCAAGCTTAAATAAAGAATTTCTGCCTCAGTATGCTAGCAGCATGGACTTTGTACACAAAGCCATCGTGTTTTACGACCCTAAAGTTGTAGAACACAAACGCCTACCCGCAATCTCTATACAGGAAGTTAAAGACGCCTTTGGGAGGGAAGATCTTGAAGTTATCACATCAGTAGATTCATTGGAGAAAAGACTTAACGCTATTCCAAAAGAAAACCATTGTGTGCTAATGATGAGCTCTGGAAGGTTTGGCGGAGCAGAAATCCCAAAATAATAACGCTACCCAAGTCCAACATCAAGCGACATCATGACGATGAATCCAACTATTAATCCCATTGTAGCAAGGTCTGTATTCCCCCCTCGCTGACTCTCTGGAATAACTTCTTCTACTACAATAAATATCATAGCTCCAGCAGCAAAAGCTAAAGCATAGGGAAGGATTGGCAAAACTGTCATGACTATAGCAGCTCCAATTACAGCAAAAATAGGTTCAACAATAGCTGACAATTGCCCCCATTTCCATGATTTCCATTTACTGACCCCCATTCTTCTTAAAGGCATAGATACAGCAAATCCTTCCGGAAAATTTTGAATTCCAATTCCAATAGCTAAGGCAACCGCACCTCCTATTGTGAAAACTGAATGACCATCCATTCCTAAAAGCTCTGGATTAGCAAGAGCACCAAATGCAACACCAACAGCTAATCCTTCTGGTATATTATGCAAAGCAATAGCCAGAACTAATAAAATAGTTTTTCGCCAGTTTGTAGATATGCCTTCTGCTTCTTCCCTTTTAGCAAATAAATGTAGATGAGGAATGATTTTATCTAAAACAAATAAGAATAACGCTCCGAGGAAAAACCCAATAGCAGGCGGCAACCACGCTGGCATTGTACTTAACCCCATTTCATTTTGTAGTTCAACATAAGCGATTGCAGGAGAAAGGAGTGACCAAAAACTTGCTGCAATCATTACACCTCCAGTAAATCCAAGCGCACAATCTAAAACCTTGCGATTTGACGCGTTAAATAGAAATACTAGTGCAGCACCTATTGCTGTAAGTCCCCATGTAAATAACCCAGCGTATAATGCTTGGCGAATAGGCCCTATCGTCTCCAGCCACGTTAATAAAGAATCATATGTCATCAATTACTTATTATACTATTTAACTTCAGCTAAGAGCTGTTCTACTAATTTTTTAGACCAAACCACATCTTCACCCCCAACATTTACTTGAAAACTACCATCATACTCAAACACCTTGACAACAGTAAATATTAATCCCAGTTTAATCCCTAAATCATCTAGATGCTTTAAAAAAGAATCACTGCTGCTAAGTACTCCCCGAATAGAGGCTGTTTTACCAAGCGCGATTTCAGAGACCCCTACCAAGGTTGATCTGTCAGAGAAAACACCCTGAGAATCAGGTATAGGATCTCCGTGTGGGTCGAACCTCGGGAATCCGAGAAAGGCATCTAACTTAGAAATTAGCTTTAGGGAATCTACGTGTTCTAATTGCTCAGCCACATCATGAACTTCATCCCAGCCAAACCCTAACTTTTCCACCATAAACGTTTCCCACAATCTGTGCTTCCGCATTAGAGAGATCGCTTCGTCACGACCTTTTATAGTAAGCTTAGCC
>JABISU010000167.1 GCA_018700255.1 Flavobacteriales bacterium
GCGTAATCTTTTGTGATTTGGCTCCATCCATCGGCAAAAATTTGAACTCCTTTCATATCTTTTTCCTCCATCATATCTAACCAAACCTGTCTGTTTTTCTCTACATCTACTGTTACTCCTATGAATGTAACATTCTTGTCGCTGTACTCAGCCTCAAGATCATGCAGGAAAGGGATTTCAGCGCGACAAGGACCACACCATGTAGCCCAAACATCAACGTATACTACTGATCCTACAAAATCAGAAAGGGAAACATCGTTGCCGTCTTTATCTGGGTATGTGAAGTCAATAGCTGCATCTCCTGGTTGTGGAAGCGCTGCAAGAGCTGACCTGCGATTGAGAATGTATTCTTTCTGACCTTCAATTCCGTCAATGATTGAATTATAGAATATAGAGTTTGATTCTTTGAAAGACTCTGCCTCAACTAAAAATGGTTTATAGTATTCATCAAACAATGAATCAAGAACATCGTCTTCAGCATCAGAAATATTAGGGAAATCACTATTCTCGTTAGTTATGTATTGCCATGCGTAGTAGGAACTCTCGTCACTCCCTTCATATGAAATAGACTCATCGAATTGTTCAGTATCAATCGTTAATTTAATATCATCACCAGATTGAAGGTACATCTTCGTGCTTTCCATTCCGTGGAAGAAGTTTACGTTGGCAGCTGTGTCCCATTCGAACTCAATTGCGAAAACACCTGTCGCAGTATCGAGGACTGTGATATAAGTAGAATCAGGAGCGTATAATTTAATCGTATCACCTATGTGATTTGTCACGACTCCAGATATAGTTACAGAAGTGGATTGAGTCGGCTTTTCAACTTTAGGGGCAAAAAATATTAGGTATCCGAAGAATCCTAAAATGAGCAAAACAGTAACGATTTTAGATAAATTCATATGTGAAAGTTAAAGTACAATTAAACCAACTAGAGTATATTTTTTATTCTTTTATTTATATTACTTCCCTGAGTCTTCTAAAAGGATTTAAATAGTGTGCTAATAAACAGCCTGTTGAACAATTATGAGGATTAACATAATTATATATTATTTAATTCAATAGAAAATCAATCTGTCAATTTCCCTTATGTACTTTTACATACCTCAACTATTGAAATATGTATACAAGACTGCTGTACTCCGCCTTTTTATTTTTCAGCTCATTAGGAGCAATAGCCCAAACTCCTTGCATCAACGGGATGGCTGGTCCATACCCTTGTGAGAACATTAATCTACTTTCATTTATAGATAATGGAGATTTGGGTGGAGGATCCATGAATGATATCTGGGGGTGGGTAGACCCACTAGATAGTGCCGAGTATGTTTTACTTGGTAGATCCAACGGAACTGCATTCCTAGACATCACGGACCCAGTAAACCCTATTTATTTAGGCGACCTTCCTACCGCAACTCAGAACTCTACTTGGCGTGATATTAAGGTTTACAACAACTACGCCTTCATCGTTTCTGAGGCTGGTGGACATGGGATGCAGATTTTCGATCTTACACATCTGAGAGATATCGACGCACCACCACTCTTGTTTGCGGAGGATGCTCATTATAGTGGATGGGGAAATGCTCACAACATTGTAATTAATGAAAGTACTGGAAGAGCCTATGGAGTTGGGACCAATACTTTCAGTGGTGGACTACACATTCTAGATATCAGCGATCCTTTGAACCCCACTTTAATAGGAGACTTCTCTGAAGACGGTTATACGCATGACGCGCAGGTTGTAAGTTACTCTGGGCCGGATACGAACTTCCAGGGTAAAGAAATTGCTTTTGCTTGTAACGAGAACACCGTAACAATTGTAGACGTAACCGATGCCAGTAATACTAGTTTAATCAGTAGTACAGGATACTCTGGTTCAGCATATACTCATCAAGGATGGCTTACAGAAGACCACAGGTATTTCCTGAGCAATGACGAGCTAGATGAACAGGGTAGCGGAATAAATACGACCACCTTTATTTGGGATATGCTAGACCTTAGCTCTCCCGAAATTATTGGGACCTTCGTTTCTAGCACATCAGCTATAGACCACAACCTTTACACACATAATGGGTATGTGTATCAATCTAATTATACAGCTGGATTGAGGATACTAGATACCGAGAATATTGCTGATGCAAACCTCGAAGAAGTTGCATATTTCGATGTCTACCCCTCTAACAATTCTGCTCAATTTGACGGGACTTGGTCAAACTATCCATATTTCCCCTCTGGAGTAATTGCTGTTTCTCACATTCAAGAAGGATTGTTTTTATTAGGCTTATCGGGAGAGTTAAGCGACCTAGGTTGTACCGATTCTGAAGCATGTAACTACGATCCAAGCGCTATTGAAGATGATGGTTCATGTATTGGATTTAATATCTGTGGAGGATGTGAAAATGAAGAATTATTCTGTGTTGGCTGCACTGATATTGATGCTTGTAATTACTCTTTAGATGCTACTATTGATGATAGTACTTGCTTCATAATAGCACCTCCCTTACCACAAACAATTATGCAGGAAGATGTTGGTGTTGTGTTCCAAAATGAACCCGGTACTTTTTGGTATGAAAGCGAAACCGCATCAGACCCCATATCCATAAGTGAATCATTTGAAATGTCGTTTGAACTGTTCCCCCAAAATATATGGGCGGCGAATAGCAACGGAGAGTGGGATGTTGTAGGCGGCAAGGAGGAGCCTGACTTCAACAATGGCCAATACCACGACAACAATGCATACTGGCTAGAATTTGATGTCTTCGAATCTGTCGTTTTCGAATCCGTAGAAGTATATTCTGAGCAATCAGCTTTGCATAGCATACTTATTTTGGATACAGATGGAAGTCTATTGAGTGAAGTCTTTCAAGAATTAGATGAAGGCTGGAATGAGTTTATATTGGATGTCGAACTTCCTGCAGGTGAAGGATATGGTTTGAGTGCAGGTAATAACGAGCCATATCTCTGGCGTGACGCTCCAGGCGCAGACATTGACTACCCTTATGAGATAGGGTCCTTAGCTAGCATAGTAAGCACCACCGTTACAAGTAACAATCAATACAATTACTACTATTTCTTCTACAACTGGCGTATGCATTCTGCCGATCCTTGCATCTCTGAAAGAGTGGAGTTTAACGTGGTTATTGATCCCTCAAGTAATTTAGAAGTTGGAGATCCTGAAATAAATAAATCGTTAGTTAAAATTGTTGATCAACTAGGGAGAGAAGTTAATGAGGTGATAGGCCAAATTGTTTTCTATATCTATGACGACGGTACCGCAGAGAAAGTGTTTGTTGTCGAGTAATGATGTTGCTCTGAAAAAGTTGTTCTTATTGTTGAAATATGTCGCTTATTCTTCTAATGTGATCAGGACCTATTCTACAGCATCCTCCAATAATATCAGCTCCTAAGTTTATCCATTCTTTGGACATCTCCACAAAATATTTTGGTTCTGATAGGCCCATCCAAGTTTTACTTTGAGCGTTGTATACCTCTCCAGAATTGGGATATATAATGACTTTATTGTCCCCACAGCTTGCTTTTATATACGGTATTAAATCCGAGATGTATTTCGGATTCGTACAATTTACCCCAACGGCAAAAACTTTTGGATGATTTTTAAAAATCGCAACACATTCGTTGATTTTTGATCCATCGTTTAGATGTTTCCCGTCTTTACAAGAAAAGGATATCCAGGCAGGTGTATCTACATTCAATAATATTTCTGAAAGTATTCCTGCTTCTTGAAAACTTGGAATCGTTTCACAAGCTAGAATATCTGCATTTGAACGATCTAATATTCTCATTCTTTCAAGGTGAAAATCCCTCAATATTTTATCCGAAACATTATAGTTGCCACGATATTCGGATCCATCAGCTAAATACGCACCATACGGTCCTACACTAGCTGCAATAAGAGGCTTATTATCAATAACACCTGAATCCAAAGCGGTTTTAATTGCAATCTCAGCCAATTGGATAGATTTTAAAATGAGTTTTTCAGCTGAACTCCTCTTGTAACCAATTGCTATTAACCCAGGGATAGATGCTTGATAGCTAGATGTAGTTATGCATTGAGCTCCCGCGTTAATATAATCGAGATGTGCTCTAATTATAGCCTCTGGATTCTTCTCCAATAAATTAGCTGTCCATAATTTATGTTTTAAATCGCACCCTTGCGATTCTAATACATTTGATAGGCCTCCATCTATTAGTGATGGGTGATTATCTTTCAAGTTGTCATTCGAAATACTGACACTCATATTCTCCAGTTCTTTCTAGTCTATTTTCTTTCAGGTGGTATCATACCTTTTCTGAATAGCCTAGGCCATACCCTATAAATAATTGTGCTTGAGAACACGGAGGTTTTTCACAAGGATCACTGTGCCAAATTAAAACCTAAGGTTAAAGAAATTCGGCTACCTGTAGTGTAATCTGTGGAGGATGCCGGAACATAAATCTCAGTTCCTGTTGCATCGTCCCAATCCCATCCTCCACCTTCTTCATATGTCTTAGACTTTCCTGGAACAAAGGATAAATTTATAGGAACATTAAGGTTGCCTGTTGTGAAAGTATATCCTAAGGCGAGAACCATACCTACACCAGTCAAAGAGAGATTAGGTCCTAATGCACCTTCAAATCCACTCTTTGACCTTAAGCCAAAAAGTGAAGAAACAGAAGGTAAAAACAAACCTCTTTCCATTCCGCCAACTAAAAACACCCACTCCACTAAGCCAGATATATCTTCACTTTCAATAAATCTAGATTCAAGCTGCCAACCATACTGTGTAATTAATGCTGTTGATGAATTTCCCCATCCATCATCCCCGGGCATCATTAGATCATTTTGAATAAAATCCGCTGCTGAACCTGCAGTTACAATTGTTGCACCAACTCTTGGCCCCGCAAGCTTAACAACTTGGGCTTGAGATATAAAAACTACAGAAATTAATGCAATTGAAAAAATTATTTTATTCATAATTTAAATTTATTGTGTATGTGAAGATGCAAACATAAATTAAAAGCGAATATAAATTATCTGGTGCTCTTGATATTTGCAACAAAATAGGGTGAAGTTATTTATTGTTACAAAGCGAGGTGATTAAATAAGAACACGAATCAATCTTCCTCACAAGTTCTTTCATTGATTACTCAACTACAAACTTCTTCTCTATTGAACCGTCATCGTAGATATATAACAAAATTTGAGGCGCTATCTCAGAGACTTCTCGACCTAATAAATCAGTAATTTTTTCTAATGTTTTATCTCCTACAGCATTTGGTTTTTCAATCGCCACAGGCGATTCACACAGACTTTCAAAAAACAACCAGGCTTCTCTGCTTGAATCTATGTCCATATTTCCATATGCTCCAGGCCAATCATGACCTCCGCCGTTGACTGTATATAACCAAACCTTGGCGCACTCCTCATCTACACCATATTTCTCGTACGAAACGGTACTTCCATCATTGTTAGAAATATTGGGGAAATTACCTGTTGAATTTAATTCCAAGTTATACAAATCCACAAAAAAGTCTATTGTACCTGGTATACTCGGATACGCACCCCAACCATCTTGGTTGTTCACATCTCCATTGTAGTAGGTGACATTGTCCTGTGTTCCATGAATTTCTAGGATGCCCACATTTTGGGACGGGGTACAATCGTCCATGATATCTTGCATAATCATCCCTGATATAGGGGCTACACCACGGAAGGATTCAGAGGCTTCGCAAGCAAGTAAATAACAAAAATCTCCACCATTTGACATCCCCGTACAAAACACCTTGTCTGAGTCAATCGAATTGTCTGCGGAAAACAAGCTTATTAAATCCTCTAAAAAAGCCACGTCGTCCACCGTTTCATTGTTTTGGAAATCATAGCCAACATTAAAGAACGTACTCCCATAAGAATCTTCTATACCTTGAGGATAACACACCGCAAATCCATACTCAGTTGCCAAATTGTTAAAGTCAGAATAATTCATGATTCCCTGTGCGGTCCCAGTATACCCATGACAGACGAATACCAATGGACAGTTTTCTGGTGCGCTACTGGGTTTAAAATAAATATACTCTCTTTGAAATTTACCACTGTTGATCTCACCATACTCAATGACCATGATAGAATTGGTGAGACTGTTATTTGTGAGGTCTTCGTCTTGCTGTCCATTCACATTTGTCACCGTCACATCGATGGGATACAATCCAGCGCTCTCAGCATAAAACTGATCTTGATGTGTAAAATCATATGCGTTTCCTGACGATATAGAAAGATTTTCATAGGATTGAGAATAGGACATGGAGCCACCTTGTGACCAGACAATATCAAAACTCTCTATTGTTTCTGCGCCTATGTTGGTGATGACACCTTCAATATTAACCGCAGAACCCAATGAGATATTTGTAGGAAAAGTCAACAAGGTCATCTCTGCATTTAATCCGAAAGGTTCATAAATAACGACATCATCAATCGCCCAACCAAACATCCATCCCCCATCGTCATCATAATGAAATCCAAGTAAAACGTCACTATATTCAAGTATTTCTGAGAGATTGATACTGTGATTTTCCCATACGGTATTATCTGAATTTCCATTCCCATCTATTTCCGTCAACACAATCCACGAGTCACCTCCATCTAAAGAATACTCAATAGTCGCCCGATCTGTATTGCCTTGAAATGTTTCTCCGGAAAAAAAGCTTGCAAAGGATAAAATGGCATTGTCCACGTCGCCAAAGTTTAACGGAGGCGTAATTAGGTAGTCTTCACTTTTATTGCAATCACACGCATCATCATTTGTAGCGACAAAGGTGCCGTGAGGGTCAATACCCCACCATTCACTCTGTAAGTCATTACTCATTCCATTAAGCCATCCTCCGTCATCTGAAAGTGTATACTGACTCCACAAGTCCGGCAAACCATCTTGGGTCGTGGTTGAAAAATCTTCGTCCAACAAGATTGTCTGTGCAAAGACCGAATTGAAGGACAAGAAAAAGATGAAAAATAGAAACCTCATTTAATATTTAATTTAATTAGCCTAATGAATAAAAATCTCACAATCTTACGAATTAGACCTATAAGATACGGATAATATCAATTACCTATTGTTTATATATCGAGAGTGTGATTCTTGCTCATAATTATCATCGACTATTTAAAAACAAAAACGAGAGACTATCTTTCGATAACCTCCCGTTATGTACCCGGAGCGGGAATTGAACCCGCACGGCCTTACGGCCATCAGATTTTAAGTCTGACGTGTCTACCAATTCCACCATCCGGGCATTAGCGGATGCGAAGTTACGTAGTTATTTAAGAGATTAGGGCAAATAGGAAGTGATTTTTTCTGCTGCTCCTTTTTGAGATAAAACCCAAGACTTGGCGGCTAGTCCCGAGCTCTTAAGTTCTTGTGAGTTTTCACTTGAAAGCAGTCTTTTCAATTGTTGTGAAAGATCAGAGGGTGTGCTTGAAATATACAAAGCTGAAATATCTTGAAGAGAGAGAGCTTCACGAAAACGATTTATTTTTGGCCCAGAAAGTGACGGGATTCCGAAAGCTGAAGGTTCGAGGACATTGTGTAAGCCCGAGCCGAACCCTCCACCTATTACCGCTAGGTCAGCGAGAGAGTAGAGTGAAGAAAGTAAGCCAATAGAATCGATGACTACAACTGAAGCATGTAAATCACCTGAAGAATACCTTGAGGAATTGGGAAAGAGGGCAAGGATTCTTTGAATGTTAGATTCGTTGACTTCATGGGGAGCGATGAGAAGTTTAATCTGATCATCCCAAGATAAAGACGCGAGAGCTCCCTCCTCCTCAGGCCATGAACTGCCGGCGAGGACTACTTTTGAATCTCCTTTCCAGTTTTTCAGATCACTTGGAGGAGTAGATTCCACAGCGATTTGTAATACACGATCTGCTCTCGGGTCTCCAGCGATCACTGAGTCTATTCCATGTAATTTCAACAGTCGTGATGAAGATTCGTCTTGTGTAAAGATCCTATCGAACCGGCGCCATGCAGAAAAGAGAAATTTACTTATCGGGTTGGTGCGGAGGGGATAAGCGTCAGCAGTGAAGTAGGTTGCGAATACAAATGAGGGGATTATTGCAGCGTCTAGTTGCTTCATGAGTTCAGGCCAAACCTCATATTTACACGTCGCAAAGAATTTCACATGATTACCCGTCGTGTTTAGGAAGTCGCGAACTCTAC
>JABISU010000004.1 GCA_018700255.1 Flavobacteriales bacterium
ACTTATGGAGAAACTTTACACGTTTTTGTAGAACGACATAATTACAAAGGAGTATTTATGCCCGGATATCGCGCATGGAACCCTGAGTATGTTCCAGGTGAAACGGGACTGCTTTTCATAGATCACATGGTGGGAAATGTCGACTGGGGACAAATGAATAAGTGGGTTGATTTTTATAATAAAATAATGGGGTTTGCTCAAATTGTTTCTTTCGACGATAAGGATATTTCTACAGAATACACAGCCTTAATGTCTAAGGTGATGAGTAATGGAAATGGCCGGATTAAGTTCCCTATTAACGAGCCGGCCAAGGGGAGAAAAAAGTCTCAAATTGAGGAGTACATTGACTACTATGAAGGTTCAGGATGCCAACACATTGCCGTGGCTACTGATGACATCATAAAAACCGTAACGGCTTTAAAAGCCCGAGGTGTAGATTTCCTTTATGTTCCCGAGACCTACTATGATACTGTTCAAGATAGAGTTGGCGAAATCGACGAAGATCTTGAATCTTTAAAAAACCTTGGCGTTTTAATCGATAGAGATGAAGAAGGCTACCTACTTCAAATATTCACAAAACCCGTTTTAGATAGACCTACAATGTTTTTTGAAGTAATCCAAAGATGTGGGGCTACTTCATTCGGAAAAGGTAATTTCCAAGCTCTTTTTGAAGCAATCGAAAGGGAGCAAGAGAGTAGAGGAACTCTGTAATTTTGAACCCAATTCTTCAAATTAACAACCTTACTATAGCCTTCGACAAGGTCGTTGTTAAGGATGTGAGTTTTAGTGTCTATCCAGGTCAGACAACTGCAATTGTGGGTGAGTCTGGATCGGGTAAAACTGTAACTTCTACAGCCGTTATGGGTTTATTACCCCCGTCAGGTAGGATAATTTCTGGGGAAATCGCAGGAGTAAATAGGTTAGATTATATAAAAAATGGTTCCCCTGTTGGCACTGAGATTAGCATGGTTTTCCAAGACCCTATGTCTTCACTAAACCCCTCTTTGCGCGTTGGAAATCAAGTTGGAGAGTCTCTGCGGGTGCATTTGGGTTTAAATGCCCGTGAAGCTACTAAAAAGGTGATAGAGCTTTTTACAGAGGTTGAATTGCCATCTCCTAAAGACACCTTAAATAAATATCCTCACGAGCTAAGCGGAGGCCAAAAACAAAGAGTCATGATCGCCATGGCTTTAGCTTGTAAGCCATCCGTTTTAGTTGCTGATGAGCCTACCACAGCTCTCGATGTAACGGTACAGGCTACAATATTAAAACTTCTTCAAAAACTACAAAAAGAACGCAACTTGGGAGTTCTGTTTATCTCACACGATCTAGAAGTTGTCAGGTCCATAGCACAACACATTATTGTTATGAGATTCGGTGAAATTGTAGAGCAGGGATTATGTTTAGATGTTCTCGATAATCCATCTCATCCATACACAATAGAGCTAATTAACTCAAGGCCTAAGAAGATTTGTGAAGGTGGAGTTGACAGTCTTAAATCACTGATAGAGGTGAAAAATCTTAGTTTAGAGTTCACCACTTCTCGCAACTTTTGGGGAAACCCTACCAATCGTTTTCAAGCTGTTGACAACGTATCTTTTATAATCAATAAAGGTGAACGAGTTGGTATTGTGGGTGAAAGCGGTTGTGGTAAATCAACTTTGGGATTGTTAATGCTCGGTTTAGAAAAGCCAAGTAAAGGAGAGGTTATTTGGAGAAATAAAGTGCTTAATGTTGAGGATGAAAAATCCATGAGGGAATTCCGGAGGGAAGCCCAGCCCGTTTTTCAGGATCCCTTTAGCGCCTTAAACCCCAGAATGAAAGTAGGTGAAGCGATTTGTGAAGCGATAAGGCAAACGGTCGAAGGAAAAAAACTGTCGAGTTCACAACAACTCGATGAAGCGAAGTCGTTGTTACTCGAAGTGGGATTACAAGAAAAAGATATAGAAAAATACCCGAGTTCTTTCAGTGGCGGAATGAGGCAACGAATTGTCTTAGCTAGGGCTCTCGCAGTTAAACCTATATTCTTGATTTTAGATGAAAGCGTCGCTGCTCTTGACTTACGGATACAATCACAGATCTTAAAACTGCTATCAGAAATACAAAAAAACCGATCGTTAGCGTACTTGTTTATATCTCACGATTTAGATGTTATTCGCGCTGTTTGTGATCGAGTTCTTGTAATGAAAAATGGGGGGATAATAGAAGAGGGTTCAACAGACGAAGTCTTTAATTCTCCCGTTGATTCATATACAAAACACCTTCTTGAAAGCCGACCAGGAAAGCTTAATTTTGCATCATGAACGACACTAACCACGAGACATTAATTGTTAAAGGTCTCGAAGAGGGTATACTCACGCTCACTATTAACCGTCCCAAGCAACTAAATGCTCTAAACAGCGCTGTAATTGCTGAACTTTCTAAACAAATTGATTCCGCAGAAACGGATCCCGATGTCAAGGTCATTGTTCTAACTGGCTCTGGGGAAAAAGCTTTCGTAGCAGGTGCTGATATCGTTGAGTTCGCTGAATTTTCTCCTCAAGAGGCTGAGAAATTAGCTTCTTTAGGCCAAACAATTTTATTCAACAAAATTGAAACCACTTCTAAACCTGTTATCGCTGCTGTAAATGGTTTTGCACTCGGAGGAGGGCTTGAGTTAGCAATGGCTGCCCACATTAGAATTGCATCTTTAAATGCAAAACTGGGATTACCCGAAGTGAGTCTAGGTGTGATACCTGGATATGGGGGGACTCAAAGGCTTGCCCAATTGGTAGGAAAAGGGAAGGCTATGGAAATGATTCTCTCAGCCGGAATGATTGGTGCAGAAGAGGGAGCCGAGTGTGGGCTTATTAACAAAGTTGTCGAGCAAGAAATTTTGATGGAGACGGTAATAAGTCTTGCTAAAAAAATAAAAAGAAACGCGCCTACCGCATTATCCGCTGCTATTAAGTGTGTTCTTGCAGGATATATTGATGGTGTCGATGGATTTGAGGTTGAGGTAAATGAATTCAGTCAGTGCTTCGGAACTGATGATTTCCGCGAAGGTACCAGTGCTTTTATTGAAAAGCGTCACGCTAAATTCCCGGGGAAATGAAAGTAGAGGTTGTAAATTTAAGTTCGCATGAATTGCCTAAATACAGTACTAACGAAAGTGCTGGGTTAGACTTACGCGCAGAATTACAAAGTCCCATTGTCCTGAAGCCCGGCCAGCGCAGTCTTATTCCAACAGGATTAAAAATAGCTTTACCTACTGGTTATGAAGCTCAGGTGAGACCTCGTTCAGGGCTAGCTTATAAACACGGGATTACTGTTTTAAACTCTCCAGGAACAATAGATGCAGATTATAGAGGTGATGTGGGTGTAATCCTAATAAACCACGGTTCAGAACCTTTTACCATAGAAAATGGTGAGCGTATCGCTCAACTTATTATCGCTAAATTCGTTCAAATTGATTGGGACGAAGTGCTAGATTTATCAAGTACTTCTAGAGGTGAAGGAGGGTTTGGCAGTACCGGAGTTAAATAAAATCATAAATAATTTAATCATAAATTAATGAATATTATTATCCCAATGGCAGGTCGTGG
>JABISU010000124.1 GCA_018700255.1 Flavobacteriales bacterium
ATTCTATCTCACATGCAGCTTTCTCAATTGAATGCTATTTCCCCACTTGACGGTCGTTATAGGAGACACACTTCAGGACTCGCGCCTCTGTTGTCTGAATTTGGATTAATACATCACAGAGTTGAGGTGGAGGTAAAATATTTTATAGAATTGGTAGAGCTCCCTCTTCCGCAACTGGCCGATTTCCCCAAAGATAAATTAAGTGCAATGCACGGTCTTTACGAGAATTTCTCTGTGGACAACGCACAGAGGATAAAAGATCTTGAAGCTTCGACTAACCACGATGTTAAGGCGGTAGAGTATTGGATTAAGGAGGAGTTTGAGAAGTTGGGGCTGAGTAAGTGGAGTGAATTCGTACACTTTGGTTTGACATCTCAGGACATAAATAACACAGCAATTCCACTTTCACTGAAAAGGGCGACTGAGGATGTTTACCTACCACTCATCGACGAAGTGCTATCAATATTACATGGTCTAGCAATCGAGTGGAAGTCTATTCCTATGCTTGCCAGGACACACGGACAAGCTGCGTCTCCGGTTACACTAGGAAAGGAAATCCGCGTATTTGAAGATAGGCTTAGGATTCAGAGAGAACAAATTGCTGGAGCTACCTATGCTGCAAAATTCGGCGGGGCAACAGGCGGATTTAATGCCCACAAGGTTGCGTTTCCAGGCATTGACTGGCCTTCTTTCGGCACCAAGTTTGTAGAGAAAAAATTGGGACTCCATAAGAGCAAGGTAACAACGCAGATTGAACATTACGATCATTTAGCGGCTTGGTGTGATTCGCTCAGAAGGGCACACACGGTGATGATGGATTTGGATAAGGATGTTTGGACTTACGTGTCTATGGATTACTTCAAGCAGAAAATTGTAAAGGGAGAAGTAGGCTCGTCTGCTATGCCACACAAGGTTAATCCCATCGATTTCGAAAACTCGGAAGGCAACTTCGGAATGGCTAATGCTGTGTTAGGACATTTTTCTGAGAAGTTGCCTATCTCTAGAATGCAACGTGATCTGACGGATTCGACAGTGCTACGGAATATTGGTGTGCCTCTTAGTCACGGAATTATTGCGATGAAGTCATTGTTGAAAGGGCTGTCTAAATTGGTTTTGAACAAGCCAGCATTAGAAGCAGATCTTGAAAATAATTGGGCTGTTGTTTCAGAAGGAGTCCAAACAATCCTACGCCGTGAAGGCTACCCTAAGCCATACGAAGCATTGAAGTCTCTCACAAGGACTGGTGAGAAAATCGATGCTGCATCTATGAGAATTTTTATCGATGCATTAAATGTATCGGATTCCATTAAACAGGAGTTAAGACAGATTACACCATCTACTTACCTTGGTTATTCGGAGGATTTAGTTGATTAGATGAATAGACTGGTCACACTTTTACCGTTCTTTAGAGCTTATAGATGGAATCTAGTATCTAACGGTGTACTGAACGCATTCGGCGCGGTGTTATCGCTCTTTTCCTTCTTAAGTGTGGTTCCTTTTTTAAGAATATTATTTGCAGGTAAGGCGACGGAAGTTGAGACAGAATTTGTCCCAGCTGCGGATGATTGGCCAGGTATTATTGGTGCTTGGTTTGACAATTTCGTTCTTGAAGTAGGAACTGGTCAAGCTCTTTTTATAGTATGTATAACAGTTATTATACTAGCAATATTAAAGAATGCCGTGTCGTATTTAGCTATGTATAGCTTGGCGACAATTAGAACAGGAGTGAGTAGAGATTTGCGGAATAAGACTTACACTAGAGTTTTAGGAATGAGTATGGGTTGGTTTACGGACTCTCGAAAGGGGGACGTGTTGAGTAGGCTGACTGTAGATTTAAACGAGGTTGAAATTAGTATTGTGGGTTCTATAGAGGTGTTATTTAAGTCTCCTTTAATCGTACTCATCTCTATAGGAGCGCTTTTCGCCTTGAGTTG
This sequence comes from Flavobacteriales bacterium, assembly GCA_018700255.1. Next base: position 1,935 of record JABISU010000124.1, read on the forward strand.
GGAATTAACGATTTTTGCTCTGATATTCCTTCCAGTAAGCGGAGTTTTAATCAGCCGAATCGCTAAGAAATTAAAGCACTCAGCTCTTAAGGGAAAGGAAGAGCTTGGCTCGTTGGTGAATATTTTAGAAGAGACCTTGAGTGGAGTGAGAATCATAAAAGCTTTCGGTGTTGAAAGACTATTTTCAAAAAGGTTTAGCGAAAGGAATGAGCTACACTTTAAGGCTATGCGTAAAATGTATAGAAGGGAGTATCTAAGCTCTCCATTAAGTGAAGTTATTTCAATTAGCGTTATGGCTATCCTTTTAGGTTATGGAGGTAGAATAGTTCTTGAGGGAAGTACTGGATTGACCGGGGATTGGTTTATAGGATATTTAGTGATATTTTCTCAAATAATCCCACCAGCGAGAGCGTTTAGTGATGGTTGGTTTAGGATACATAAAGGTGTAGCTTCATTAGATCGTCTCGAAGAAATGTTAGAAGTGGCTAACCCCGTTCCTGATGCGCCTGAAGGTGCTGTGCAGATGTTAGATTTGGAGAAGGGGATTTCGTTTAATAATGTTAGCTTTTCTTATGGAGAAATGCCCATACTTTCTGACTTAAGCCTTGAGATTAATAAAGGGGAAGTTGTGGCTCTTGTGGGTGCTTCGGGGTCAGGTAAGACAACGCTTTCTAATCTGCTAATTAGATTTGACGATCCTTCTGAGGGTAATATTTTTATCGACGGTAGAGACTTGAGAGATATACCTGTGGGATCATGGCGAGAGAAGTTAGGCGTTGTTACCCAGGAGTCAATTTTATTTCACGGTTCTATTGCGTCTAATATCGCACTGGGAGATGAAAATGTTGATAAGGAGCGACTTGTTAGAGCCTCAGAAATTGCTCAGGTTTCAGAATTTGCAGATAAATTTCCTGAAGGTCTTGATACTCCAGTGGGTGATAGTGGGTGTAAGCTAAGTGGTGGTCAACGTCAGAGAGTAGCTCTTGCTAGAGCACTTTATCGCGACCCTTCTATTTTGGTTTTAGATGAGGCAACTTCTGCATTAGATGCAGCTTCGGAGCACGAAGTCCAAAAGGCGTTAGATGCCGCCATGGAAAATCGTACCGTTTTAGTCATCGCTCACAGACTTTCTACAGTTTCTAGAGCGGATAAGATTATTCTTCTTGACAATGGTAAAGTTTCAGAGCAGGGAACACATGAAGAGTTGATAGATAAAAATGGTGACTATGCTGAGCTTGTGAGATTACAATCATTTTCGAAATGATGAATTTCGAAAAACGCCCTGTTTTAATATCGGGACCCTGTAGTGCTGAATCTAAAGATCAGGTGATGTCTACCGCTAAAGCTTTACAATCCACAGCTAACTATTTCCGTGCAGGACTATGGAAGCCAAGAACTCGCCCGAATGAATTTGAGGGAGTGGGAGAGAAGGGGCTCCCGTGGTTAAAAGATGTGCAGGAAAGTTTAGGATTGCCTGTTATGACAGAAGTCGCAAATGCTGAACATGTGGATTTGGTATTAAAAAATGGAATTGATGCAGTTTGGATAGGAGCTAGGACTACAGTAAGTCCGTTTGCGGTACAATCCATTGCCGATGCGTTAAAAGGAACAACTCTCCCTGTTTTTGTGAAAAACCCTATTCACG
>JABISU010000003.1 GCA_018700255.1 Flavobacteriales bacterium
AGAGGGTGCAAAGATGCACAATCTTTTATGAAATCCAACTCATACTATAAAAAACTATACCCACAAATAGGCACAAAAAAGAGCCCCCGATTATGGAGGCTCTAATTAAATATGTTGAATCTAAATGATTTATTCAGAGATACCTACATTAGGAGATTTAGCTTTCTTCTTCTTTCCTTTCTCTTTACTCTTAGAGTTAGAAGACTTTGAACAGCAAGCCGCCTTCTCTCCATCGCTCTTACCAGAACAAGCTGCCTTCTCTTCAGCAGTACATGTCTTCTTAGAACCGTCAGCCTTCTTGGCACAACATGCCTTATCACCGTCCTTTTTACCAGAACAAGCTGCTTTCTCTTCAGCAGTACATGACTTCTTAGAACCATCAGCCTTCTTAGCGCAACATGCCTTATCACCGTCCTTCTTACCAGAACAAGCCGCTTTCTCTTCAGCAGTACATGACTTCTTAGAACCATCAGCCTTCTTAGCACAACATGCCTTATCACCGTCCTTTTTACCAGAACAAGCTGCTTTCTGCTCAGTAGTACAAGCCGCTTTCTTCTCACCATCAGCTTTCTTAGAAGAACAAGATTTTTCAGTTTTTGCCTTATCTGCACAGGGAGGTGGGGGCACATCCGACTGAGCTGAGACTGTGAAGGCAAACATTACGAGTGCTCCGAGTAATAAAATATTTTTCATAATTAAATAATTGTTTAGTTTTACATCGATAAAGATACGACGTCATCACTTAATCGACACTAACCCTAACTTAATCGTTATATATTTTACATTCATTTAACAATTATAGCACTCCCGATTATAGTTATCGAAAAGAATTGTGTAATTTCGCAGTCCGAATTCGTGAAAGCGATTTCCGTTTTCTGGAGAGGTGGCAGAGTGGTAATGCAGCAGATTGCTAATTTGTAGCCGTTTTCGGCTCCCGAGTTCGAGTCTCGGTCTCTCCGCACAGAAGCACTAACGCCCGCACTAGCGGGCGTTTTTGTTAGACTAGAGTTTTATTGAAGGAGAGAGGTTGTTAAAACTCCAGCCCTACTAGCAACTTCCCACCAAACAAATCAAAATCGCTCTCCGGATCAGTATCCAAATCATGATCATAACGTTCATTAAGCATCATATGCCTAAACATTTGAAACTCCAAAGCGACAGACTTTTTATCAGCTCTAAAGAACCTCATCCCATACCCTATCGAGACACCTAAACTCTGATGAGTAATCTGAACATTCTCCCATGACCAGCCCATGCTTATATCAATAATTTCATAATCCATATCAAATTGATTCAAATTATAATAAACCTGAATAGGTATATATCCACCACGATTCGCATCCGGCTTACTAAATCCATATTGATACTCCATTCCTACACTAAGATAGACATCACTTTCTCCTATTAAACCAAACCCCACAAAACTGCCCAAATAGCTCTCATCTTCTTCTACCTTACCCATACTCAGCTCTACACCTAAATTCAAATCTGAGTATCCATAAGGAGCGTTGTGATACGTATCATCTGAGGTAAAAGAGTGATTACGCTCTAAATAAGTCGATACAAATCCTATGCTCTTTATCATCTCCCCCGACTTCCTCGGGTGAATCTCTTTTGGCCGTTTATTCTTCAAATTAAACACCTTATCCTCCACAAAATAATCGTAATCTCCAGCAACTAAAAAATAATGCTTTCCATTAACATCGACGAAAGAAATACCTCCTGTCTGTTCATCTAAAGCCTTAATCTCACCTTTTAAGATTCCTCCTTCAGTCAAATACACCACATCATAAGTAACAACATTTGCCACCTCTCCTTGAGCCCAACCAAAAGTAAAACAACTCACAAACAAAGCAAAAGCAAGAAAATACCTCATACCATTTTAATTAGTAAGACTAAGGTAAAACATAAACCCTCAAGAATTCTTTGTACTAGAAAGAACTGACGTATCTTTGCAACCGCTTTTAACGATCGGGGCGTGGCCCAGCCCGGTTAAGGCGCCTGGTTTGGGACCAGGAGATCGCAGGTTCGAATCCTGCCGCCCCGACGAAAGAACTACCGCCCTGACGCAAGTCAGAGGCGGTTTTTTCTTTGCTCTTACTTGTGTGTAGGACTTTTGGTCTACTTGATCATGCATTAACCTGTATCAAGGTTAATAATAATAATTACAATAAATATTACTAATAACCTCGTCTATTTTGCGAACCTTTCTGCATACCTGTCCGCCACGTAATCGCCTATGGCGAGGGAGGCGGTAGCTGCTGGAGAAGGAGCGTTGAGAACGTGGATACTTCTATCGGTAGCCTCGATACGGAAATCATCACGGGTGTCGCCATCGGTATTGAGAAGCATAGCTCTTACACCGGATCGGCCTTGGCGGATATCGTCCATCGTGAGGGAGGGAACAAGGTGTTGAAGCGATTTTAAGAAGTGTCTCTTTGAGAATGCTCGTCGGTATTCATTAATCCCGAAAGATATATTATTGAAGAAGAGCTTCCAGGTGCCAGCATAGCTTAGGGCGTCGAAGGTGTCTCGCAGATCGAAATCCGTTTTTCCGTAGCCCTCGCGCTTGAAAGTGAAAACTGCATTGGGACCGCACTCGATTTCTCCGTTCGTCATACGTGTGAAATGGACTCCAAGGAAAGGGAAATCGGGGTTAGGCACGGGATATATTAGATTCTTTATCTTGTGCTTAGCGTGGTCGTTAAGCTCGTAGTAATCGCCTCGGAAGCCTACTACGCGTTCTCGCAACTTGACGCCGTCCTTGCGGGCGAGGCGGTCGGCTTGGAGTCCGCCACATACGATAAGGTGCTGAGCGAAATAGGTGGTTTTCGAGGTTTTTACGAGAGTACCGACACCCTCGTTAGCGAAATCTAGGACTTCCTCAGAAAGATGAACTGCAGATTTTTCTTGTATGGCAAGAGCGACATCTACCATCTTCTTCGTGGCGTCCCTGAAATCGATTATCCCAGTACATGGAACCCAAAGGGCGGCCTCTCCCCTACACTCTGGTTCGATCTCACGAAGCTGAGAGCCGTTAATGAGTTCGATGCCTTCTATATTATTCTCAAGACCTAACTTATGAATCTTATTTAATGAAGGTTGTTCAGCTTCTGTGGCAGCTACTACTACTTTACCACATACATCATGGGGAACGTTGTTTTCTTTCGCAAATTTCACAAGCTCATGGCGACCCTTTACGCAATTATTAGCCTTTAGGGAACCTGGCTTGTAATAGAGCCCAGAGTGAATTACGCCAGAGTTGTTGCCCGTTTGGTGATCCGCTAAAACATCCATTTTATCAATGAGAAGCATCGTCTTTTCAGGGTAGCGCATCTGCATCTTATACAATGTCGCAGCACCAACGATACCTCCACCCAC
>JABISU010000094.1 GCA_018700255.1 Flavobacteriales bacterium
ACTGCTACTAAAAATGTATGGATATCCACCATTATCTAACCCATCAAGGGTAGCAACGCCAATTGTAGGTGGGTTAATTGCAAATGTAGAAGTCCGTCTAACAGGGCTTGAATCCCATCTAACTAACTCGGGCCTATCGATACCTGATTCCTCAAAAGAGCTTGGCCAAGCAAAATCATCTAAGAAAGGAAGTCCCATAGGCGCGCTACCCCCTCCCCTTGAGTTCACGTCTGAAGTAATTCCCTTGTTATGATTAATTTTAATAAATTGCAAATCTCTTTCTAATTCTTGAGATAAGATACCTGTTGCTGAAAGAGCTGAAATTAAGGTGAGTATAAAATAATTTGCTGGAAATTTTATGGTCATAATTTGCATTATTTTCAGTTTTTTAGAATTACATCTATAGACGTTCCAGCTTTAACCATCCCTCTAGATGAAGATGGAAACTGGCGAAATACCCTTGCATTTGTTGTATCACTAGATGTTCTAACCGAATCGGTATACTCAACATAACCTAATGAAAGAGATGACTCTGTCAATCTAGACGATGTTTCAGATAACGATAACCCTAATAAATAAGGTATTCTTACTTTATCAAGGGAAGACTTCCCAATAACTAAAGCAATCCTAGATCCCCTAACTCTTCTATCATCTGAAGATAAAGAAAATCCTTTTGACTCAACTCTTACAACCTTTCCTTCGAGTATGATGTTAGGCTCCTCACTAACCTCAACGATAAAACCTTTACGTTCTAAAATTATTTTCGCTAATATTGCGTCTTGACCTTCATATACAGAAATAGCTTCGGAAGGAGGTGTTATTCTGAATGTCGTAAGGTAAACAGGTCTTCCACTTTTGACTAAACTCCCTTCTTTAGGCGTTTGTTCAATTATTGAGCCTGGAAATGCCGAAACACTATAAACGGAGTCGAGATGAATTGCTTCCAGTTCCAATTCAGATAGTATAGCAATGGCAGAGTCTAATGACAAATTTAGGATATTGGGTACATAGCGCTCTGACCATGGCCTACTATTTATCTGTAAAGAAAGCATACTCACACTAATAAGAACTACCCATGCTACACCTACACTCAGTATCGTGAGTATAAAAGCTTTACTAAATAAGAAGTTCCTTAAGTTCATGCTTAAACATTAAAAGATCTATAAATCTAAAGCTTCCTCAAAGCCATTATCATAGTATGCACGCAGCTCAGAACAGAATCCAACATGTTCTTCATCTACAACAATTTTACCTTTTGTTACATGACCTAAAAGAACTGCTCCAACTTTATTTTCATCACAAATGTCAAAAAAGTCGTCTTGATCCTCCTCAGATAAAGTGACGATAATTCTACCTTGTGCTTCACCGAATAGGAAACCGTCTATGCGTAGCTCATCATCCGAAACGATATCAAAACCAAGCATATTTGGCATTGACATTTCTAAAAGAGTAGTAAAAAGTCCACCATCACTAATATCATGAGCTGCCGTAACAAGTTTTTTTGATATGAGTTCTCTTATACATACGTGAAGAGCTTCTTCTTGTGTTAAGTTGAATTTAGGAGCAGGCGACTGTTTAACACCTACAATATTTGCTAGATATTCCGACGAATTAATACAATCAGACATTTCTCCTAAATGGAAAATAAGCTCCCCCTTTTCCTTAAAATCTAGGGACATATGCTTATCTCTATCTTCAATAACCCCAACCATTCCAATAGTAGGAGTTGGAAAAACTGATGTTGAGGTACCATCCTCGTTTGCAGTTTGGTTATAAAAACTAACATTACCACCTGTTACCGGAGTGTTATATTTCTCACAAGCACGACTCATACCCTTTATTGCTCCCACAAACTGCCAGTAAACCTCTGTGTTATAAGGATTACCAAAATTTAAACAGTTGGTAATCGCTGAAGGGGTTGCTCCTGTACAACTAATGTTTCGTGCGGCTTCCGAAACTGCAATAGCAGTGCCTACTTCTGGATCAGCTTGAACATAACGAGAGTTACAATCAACCGTTAAGGCAAGACCCTTTTTCGAGCCTCGTACAGACACTACACCGGCGTCAGAAGGTCTATTTGTAGTCCTGTTTAATGTCCCCACCATACTATCGTACTGCTCCCAAACCCATTTCTTTGAAGCTATATTAGGAAGACATATAATGTCCGTAGCAATTTCAAGTGCTTTCTTGAGTGAAGGAACTTCAACTGATTCAGGGTTAAAAGCTTGAGATTCCGCAAACCAAGATGGCTCAGAATACTCACGCTCATAAATTGGAGCTCCTCCACCCAAAACAAGTGTAGAAGCAGGAACTTGAGCTACTATCTCGTCATCTACAAAGAAATTGATGGTGTCGCCTTCTGTCACCTGACCTATTGGGACTGCATGAAGATCCCACTTCTTGAAGATATCCTCTACTACTTTTTCTTTCCCTGGAGCAACTACTACTAACATTCGCTCCTGAGATTCTGATAGTAGAATTTCAAACGGCTCCATATCCGCTTGACGAAGAGGAACCTTATCTAAGTATATATCCATTCCCACGTTTCCTGCAGCGCTCATCTCAGAAGTAGAACAAGTAATACCAGCAGCACCCATATCCTGCATTCCTATTATTGCATCAGTCTTTGCAAGTTCAAGTGAGGCTTCCATTAGAAGTTTCTCTTGGAACGGGTCTCCAACCTGTACTGATGGTAAATCATCCGCCGACTCAGTCGTGATGTCCTTTGAAGCAAACGAAGCCCCTTGAATACCATCTTTACCTGTATCAGAACCCACAATGTAAACAGCATTACCTGGACCACTTGCTGTAGCAGAAATAATTTCTTTAGCATCTAAAAGCCCCACCGACATAGCATTAATGAGTGGGTTAACTTGATAACAAGGGTCAAAGAAGACCTCTCCTCCGACTACAGGTATTCCAAAACTATTTCCGTAATCTCCGATACCTTTAACAACGCCCTCAAGAAGCCACTTAGTACGTGGATGCTCTGGATCACCGAAAC
>JABISU010000002.1 GCA_018700255.1 Flavobacteriales bacterium
AAAAATTATCTTGAGGCAACAAAACATAAGGATGTAGATTTAATCAAATTTGATAGTGGTGTACCCGAAGTAATCAACGGCTCTCCAATTCCTGGAGTTATGAAAGGAAATGATAGATTTCTAGAGTTGTCAGTCGGTGTTTTGTTTTAACGATGTCGGCCTTCTCCTCAGAATTTAATGGTATTGAAATAGCTAAATTTATTTCATCATGGATTAACGATTACGCCGACGAAGCAAATATTGATTCATTTGTTGTGGGTGTTAGTGGAGGTGTTGATTCAGCGGTAACGGCAACTCTTTGTCTTATGACTGGGCGTCCTGTGTATGTGGTTGATATGCCCATTCACCAGGCATCATCAGAGATGGCACGATCTAGGGAGATTTGTAAATTACTCGAGAGTCGTTTTAACAACTTCGAAATGATCACTGTGCCACTGACCGAAGTTTATGAGGCAACGAAATCGACTTTGCCCCAAATCGAAGATATTTCAAAGGGCCTCGCTTTCGCCAATACGCGGGCTAGATTAAGGATGACTACTCTATACGCTATCGCTGCTCAGAGGCGCGCGCTCGTAGTCGGGACGGGGAATAAAATTGAAGATTTCGGAGTGGGATTCTTTACTAAATATGGTGATGGGGGTGTAGATATTAGCCCCATTGCCGATCTTGTTAAAAGCGAAGTTTACAAAGTGGGTGAGGCGATAGGTGTGCCGAGAAGTATTTTAGATGCGGCTCCTACAGATGGGCTTTGGGGCGACAGTCGTAATGATGAAGACCAAATAGGAGCTTCCTATCCAGAACTAGAAATTGCCATGAAATTCTCGGAAGATCAAGGCGACCCGTCAACACTATCTGGTCGAGCTCTTGAAGTGTATGAAATATACACGAGATTAAATAAAGCAAATCAGCATAAAATGCTCCCCATCCCTGTTTGTACTATACCACGATAGTTTATTCTTTGTTTTGAGTATCTATCGTTATTGTCACAGGGCCGTCATTGATTAGTTCTACCTGCATATCTGCACCGAACTTTCCCCTTGCAACACTTTTCCCCATCAATTTTTCACACTCCTCAATAAACGCTTCATAAAGTGGTATAGCTTGCTCAGGGCGGGCCGCTTTGATGAAGGATGGTCGCGTGCCCTTTTTTATGGATGCGTGTAAAGTAAATTGAGATATTACTAACAATTCACCTCTTGCGCCTTCGATATTAAGATTCATTTTTCCATGTTCGTCAGAAAAGATTCGTAAACCGATAACTTTTTTAGCGAGCCATTCGACATCAGTTCTATTGTCAACTTCTTCTATGCCTAGTAAAATCAATAGTCCTAGAGACGTTTGGCCTAAGGTGCTCCCATTAACTTTCACTCTAGATTGACTTACCCTTTGAATTACTGCTCTCATGTGCGAAAGTTACCCTATGATTGTCTAATTTCAAGTGTATAAATTACCGATGCGTTGCTACCTTTACACATTCAATTGAAACGCATTTTATACCGCATTCTATGCCTACTATAACCGCCTCAACTGCCCCGTCAACACTGATACAAGCTCAGGATATGGGCCTAACTCCTGACGAGTTTAAATCCATAGAGAAAATTCTTGGAAGAGTTCCGAATTTTACTGAAATGTGTATCTATTCTGTTATGTGGAGTGAGCATTGCTCATATAAGAACTCGATTAAATGGCTTAAAACACTTCCTAAAGACGGAGATCAAATGCTCGTTAAGGCTGGTGAGGAAAATGCCGGAATTATTGACTTAGGTGATGGAATTGGGTGTGCATTCAAGATAGAAAGTCATAACCACCCCTCTGCTATTGAACCCTACCAAGGAGCTGCAACTGGTGTTGGAGGAATTAATCGTGATATTTTCACAATGGGAGCTAGGCCTATTGCTCAATTAAATAGTCTTCGTTTTGGTGATCCGGAGCATCCACGTACTAAGTGGCTTCTGGAGGGCGTTGTTAAAGGTATCGGAGATTACGGAAATAGTTTTGGAATACCTGTCGTAGGAGGAGAGGTCTTCTTTGACCCTTGTTATCAAGTTAACCCACTCATTAATGCTATGTCGGTGGGGCTTTTAGACGCAAAAGAAATTATTTCTGCTACAGCAAATGGTCCAGGTAATGCTGTTTACATAGTGGGTTCTGATACGGGTAAAGATGGGATACAAGGGGCTTCTTTCGCTTCAAAAGACATCACGATAGAGTCGGCAGATGATTTACCATCAGTACAAGTTGGAGATCCGTTCCAAGAGAAACTTCTTATGGAAGCGTCACTGGAACTTGCAAAAACTGATGCAATAATAGGAATGCAGGATATGGGTGCTGCTGGTATTACTTGTTCTACTTCTGAGATGAGTGCTGCAGGAAATGTGGGAATGGATATATACTTAGATAAGGTTCCTCTTCGTCAAGCGGATATGCAACCATTTGAAATTCTACTATCAGAATCTCAAGA
>JABISU010000202.1 GCA_018700255.1 Flavobacteriales bacterium
GAAGACGGAGGAAGATGTGAAGAAATACAAGGATTTACTCGCGAAAGATTTAGTAGAACCTTCAGATATGGAGCTATTTATTGGGCGAGTAGATGGGACGGATATGCGTCAGGTGACTCAACTTGGTGGAGCCAATTGGGCGCCGTACTTCCATCCTGATGGAGATAAGATCTTGTTTTCGAGCAACCACCATACTGGAGGGTTTCCTTTCAATATATTTATGGTTAACCTAGACGGAACGGAACTTACACAAGTGACTTTCGACAACGCCTTTGACAGCTTCCCTATGTTTTCTCCTGATGGAAAGAGACTTGCTTTCTCTTCAAATAGGAACAATGGTAGGACTAGATCTACAAACGTTTTCGTAGCTGATTGGGTAGAGTAGACTTTGACTATTTTTGAATGATGAAAAAGTATTACCTACTGCATAAGCCATTTGGTATGTTAAGCCAGTTTACACGTGAAGGAGGACATCCATCTATCGCTGATGTAGACTTTCAATTTGAGAGCGACGTATATTCTGTGGGTAGATTAGATACAGATTCAGAGGGGCTGTTGCTGCTAACGAATGACAAAAGATTGAATTCTGAACTGCTATCTCCAGAGAACGGACACCCTCGAACATACCATGCGCAGGTAGAAGGGACTCCTGATTTTTCAGATCTCAGGAAATTACAGAATCCGATGTTGCTGAAAATAAAAGGTCGTGAGTTTAAGACTCGTCCTTGCAAAGCGTCAATCTTAGACCCTCAGCCAAATTACGTAGCGCGCATCCCTCCTATTCGTGTTCGCAAAAGCATTCCAGATTCTTGGATTTCTATTACACTCACAGAAGGAAAAAACAGGCAGGTGAGGAAGATGACTGCAGCGTCCGGCCTACCTACTTTAAGACTTATTAGAGAAGCCATAGGACCATTTAAGTTAGATGGTTTAAAAGCTGGTGAAGTTCGTGAGATCACCGAAGCGGAGATTAGCAGGCTTATCTGATGAAGTTAGTGATCGGGTTTATCAGGTCTGTTTTATCTGTTTTGTACACAGCCTTTTGGTGTGGGACAGCTTTGGTAACTCTTATAATTTTTCCCAACAGTTCTGAATTCGTATTAATAAAATTCGCGAAGAAATATTGGAGCGAATTTATGATGAAGTGGATCATCGGAGCTGAGCTAGATGTTCAGTTGCACCCAGAAACTGAGGCGTTATTTAAATCGGGCCGTGGAGCGGTTTTGGTTTCCAATCACTCTAGCTACTTAGATATAAACTTAGCCTTTGCCTCTACACCTATTCCTATTGTTTTTTTTTCGAAAGCTGGAGTGAGGAAAGTGCCACTTCTAGGTGGTGCTAATGAAAGAGTGGGAACCGTTTTCGTAGAAAGAGGGAATATTAAAATGGCAAAGAAGGCCATTAAAAAATTGGAGGAAACATTAAGAAATGGGAGATGTGTTGTTGTCTACCCGGAAGGAAGTCGATTCGAGACGAACGAAATTCAACCATTTAAAAAGGGAGGGTTTCATCTTGCTAGTAATGCGGGCGCGCCGGTAGTTCCCGTTTATCATGAGGGCATGGGTGAAATATTGCCTCCGCATACTTTTATCATAAGAAAGCCTTCAAAACCTGTTGTAGTAAGATTCGGGAAACCTATTTACTCCTCTAATGTAGAGGAGTTAAGGGACAAAAGCTTCGAGTCCGTTAAAGATCTTCAAGCTAAGTTGAAACTTTAGCAGCGAGCTCCGTTGCGAGCTTTAGTCCTTCTCGGATTGCCCTTTGAGCATCCAACCCTCTACAGTTAGCTGCACCTCCTATGAGTGAGACGTTAAGACCTGAGGATTTTAATTCTTCTAACAAAGGTGCAAATGGAGTTTGGCCTGCACACACGACGACCGTATCCACTTTGAGAGTAACATCTCCTTTATCTAGGTGAGTGAGATGTAGGCCTGCATTGTCTAACTTAGAATACTTTATGCCACCCCACATGTTTACACCACGCTCCCGCAAGGTCATCCTGTGAATCCAACCGGTAGTTTTTCCGAGCTTTGCGCCTGGCTTACCCGGACTACGCTGTAAAAGGTGAACAGACCTCTTAGACTTCGTTCTTGCAGACGAGATAAGCCCCCCCCGCTCGGATAAAGTCTCATCTATACCCCAAGACTTATGGAACCCCTCAGAGTCTGAGTCGTGGGTGAGGAAATCAGCCACATCGAACCCTATTCCTCCGGCGCCCACAATAGCGACCTTCTCCCCAACAGAAACCTTCCCTCGCAATACATCTAAATAATTGACTACTTCTGGCCTATCAGAACCCGGTATTTCCCACACTCTTGGAAGAACCCCCGAAGCAAGAACTACGTTCGAATACCCTTCGGCTTTTATCAGTTCAGCATCAGCTGTAGTATTTAAGCGTACATCAACGCCTAGGTTTGAGAGTCTGTTAGAAAAATATCTTATCGTAGCGTGGAATTCACTTTTACCTGGGATAAGCTTTGCGACGTTAAACTGTCCACCCAATTCAGAGGATTGCTCAAAAAGAGTTACCTCAAATCCCAAGCTAGCAAGTTCCGAAGCACAGCTCATCCCAGCGGGGCCGCCTCCCACAACAGCCACTTTCTTTCCATTAGCGCTTGCTTGTATTGAGGGGTCAAACCACTTGTTTTCTTCGCAAGCACGTGGGTTAACAAGACAAGAAGCCGCTTTGCGTTTAAAGACATGATCTAAACAAGCTTGGTTACACCCTATGCAAGTGTTGATTTTCTCCGACTCACCTTCTTGAGCCTTCTTCATCAAATTAGGGTCAGCAAGGAAAGGGCGAGCCATAGAGATCATATCCGAACA
>JABISU010000099.1 GCA_018700255.1 Flavobacteriales bacterium
AGGTATAGCAATGTTAAATTCTTTTTCAAACTCCATAATGAGCTCTACTGTGTCGAGAGAATCGGCACCTAAATCGTTAGTGAAGCTTGCCTCTGGCTTAACCTCTCCTTCATCCACTCCTAGCTTATCCACAATGATAGCTGTTACTTTTACGCTGATATCAGACATGATAATCGTATTGAATTTGGTGCAAAATTAATCCAAACCTCCAACTTCAGGTAAAAAAACCAAAGAAAGTTTTAACAAAAAGCTTTCTAATACTCTTTTAGTATCTCGTCAATAGGCTTTCTTTCGAGGTCAGGCACCTCACAATCTGAACTGGGAAATCCAAATGGAATATTTAAGTACGCCCTCTCATTATCAGGTCTAGCAAGGATTTCCGATAAAAAATTCATTGGCGATGGAGTGTGAGTTAGCGCGACAAGTCCTATTTCATGAAGTGCTGTTAATAGAATTCCAACTGCAATTCCGACACTCTCATTCACGTAATAATTCCGAGTTTTACCTGTTTCATCTTTGCCGAAAGCGTGCTTAAAAACGATAATTAATCCAGGAGCATCTTCTATAAAGGGTTTAATATGATCTGTTTTAAAAGGCTCTAAGTCTCTTAACCACTCATCACTCATTCGGCCATTATAATTCCTGTACTCCTCTTCTTGTGCAGCAGCCCTAATCTTACTCCTAATTTCAGAATCTGTTACAAGACAAAAAGTCCAAGGCTGTTTATGTGCCCCTGAAGGAGCTGTTCCCGCGGCGGAAATACAGTTGCGCACAGCTTCCATTGGAACAGGTTCTAGCGAGAAATGCCTTACACTTCTTCTCTTTTGCATTTTATCCAAAAACTTAGAACTGCGGTCTATCATCTCTTTGGGAGAGTATTTATGAATCCCGTACTTCATCTATCTCTCAGCTTCTGCATGAGTTTAGAAGCATAAATGAATTCATTGAGTGTCTCAGACTGAGAAACCATCATTTCATCGTTATCTCCTTCAAAAGCAATCTCACCCTCGTGAATAAAATGAATCGTGTCTGAAGCCTCAATTACACTATTCATGTCATGGCTGACTACCACCGTTGTCATTCCGTATTCTCTTGTAATATCAATTATTAGATTATCAATCACTATAGCTGTTTGTGGGTCCAAACCGGAATTTGGCTCGTCACAAAACAAGTATTTAGGGTTCATTGATATCGCACGAGCTATCCCCACACGCTTCTGCATTCCACCGCTGAGCTCTCCTGTAAACTTGTCTCCTTGTCCTTCTAACATTACTCTTTTCAAGCAATCCTCTGCCCTCACATCCATTTCTTTATCCGTCAAATCGCTAAACATCTTCAGCGGAAACTTAATGTTCTCAGAAACTGTCATTGAATCAAATAGAGCCCCTCCCTGAAATAACATCCCAATCTCCTTATGAACTTCTTTTCTCATTCGTTGATTCATAGCTGTGAAGTCTCGACCATCAAATAGAACTTTCCCTTCATCTGGCTCTAAAAGCCCCACAGTACACTTCGTCATCACACTCTTTCCTGAGCCTGAACGACCGATAATAAAATTCACCTTGCCTTTATGAAACTTAGCGCTTACATTCTTTAAAATGTGATGCTCCCCGAAAGATTTAGATATGTTTATAAGCTCAATCATTCTGTTTTCAGGTTAAAAGAAGCTTCGTTAATATTAGGTTAGACAACATAATTATCACGACGCTATATACAACTGCTTTTGTGCTTGATTTAGCAACTTCAAGAGCTCCTCCATGAGTATAGTATCCATGATATGCCGAGACGGACGTCATTACTATTGAGAAAATTGTGGTTTTAATGAGAGCGTATATAACATCAAAAGAAACGAAATCGACCTGAAGACCATATTGAAAATCTGCCATACTGCTTACCCCAGTAACATAAGCAATTCCAGCGCCTGATGTGAGCCCTAAAAACATGCTCATGATAACTAGTAATGGTAAGCAAATAATACCTGCAATAATCTTAGGTAGGGTGAGGAATCCAGCACTGTTTATCCCCATTATCTCAAGCGCATCTATTTGCTCGGTAACCCTCATTGTTCCAAGCTGTGATGCAATATTTGAACCGATCTTACCTGCGAGAATCACGGGAATTAGGGTGGGGGAAAATTCAAGGATCATTGTTTGGCGTACCGTAAAACCAATGGTGTAAACGGGTATCCAACCACTTACCTGGTGCGCAGTCTGAAGGCACATAACTGCACCCATAAATAAACTAAGCAACGTCACAATCCCAACACTATTAGTGCCAATGGTGGTCATTTCATTCACAAGGGAACGACGAAAGACCGCACCATTTTCAGGTTTACGCAAAACCCTCAATATAAATCTCGTATACCTACCGATATGAAAGATGATGCCCATTACCGCGAAGGTAAACGTAACAATTGCTAACTTTACACCATTATGAAACGAATTGTAATACCTATTTTGTTATGCCTTTGCATTATTGCGTTTTTAAGCGGGTGCGCCTCTTCTCATAGCAGTTGCGGTACTTGTGATGCTTACAATTGCGTTCAACTTGATGCAAATAAATAAGCCTGTGGAAAAATTTGCTGTCATAATGGCTGGAGGTGTTGGCACTAGGTTTTGGCCCATGTCTCGTACTTCTAAGCCTAAACAATTTCTCGACATCCTCGGTACAGGCCGATCATTGATCCAAATGACATTTGACCGATTAAGTTCGGTAGTACCACCATCAAATATACTCGTTGTAACAAATGAGCTTTACCGCTCTGATGTCGCCTCCCATATTCCATCTATACCTCCTAAGAATATTCTTTGCGAACCCTGCATGCGCAATACCGCTCCTTGTATCGCCTATGCAAATGCCGTTATCTCTAGGCGAGTTGAGTCATCTGGGATTGACGCTTGCGACGTCGGAATCATTGTAGCCCCGTCCGACCATCTAATCCTTAATGAGCCAGAGTTCGACCGTATAATCTCACTTGCCCTCTTAGAAGCTACCTCAACTACCTCGCTCGTCACCCTAGGTATTAAACCCACCCGCCCAGATACCGGGTATGGATATATCAAGTTCTCTGGATCGAATTCGACTGGCGATAGAACTAGCGAAATAGCTTCTGTAGATCACTTTACAGAAAAACCAGATTTAGAAACAGCCAATGGGTTTTTGAAAGAAGGTGGGTATTGTTGGAATAGCGGGATTTTTGTTTGGTCACTCGCAAATATATCGAATGAGTTTTCTATGCATCTTTCAGATATATCAACAGCCTTTGAAGGGGTTGAGTTTTCTGGAAATGCTGGCGAAGCCGATGAGATTTACACCTCGTGTGAATCTATTTCTATAGACTATGGAATTCTCGAACGCGCTTCTTCTGTCTCCGTCATTCCTTGTGATTTCGGCTGGTCAGACTTAGGAACTTGGACTTCACTTGCAACTCACCTACCTAAAGATTCTTCTGGAAACAGCTCCTCCGGAGTAGATTTAATGATTTCAGAAAGTGCAAACAATATTGTGGTCGGTGCGGATTCTAAAAAAATTATAGCCCTTCGTGGCTTAAATGACTTCATTGTTGTCGACACACAAGATGCCTTACTTGTTTGTCCTAAATCCGATGAACAATGGGTGAAAGTTTTAGTTGGGAAACTAACAAAATAACTCAATAGACTTACAGGATATGCTGATAGGTTACCCCCCTTCGTATCCATACTATCTCCCGATCATGTTCTTTGGGACAACCCATGCGTCGTATTCTTCTGCGGTGACGTATCCTAGAGATAGAGCGGCTTCGCGAAGAGTGGTGCCTTCTGTATGGGCTTTACCGGCAATTTCAGCTGATTTGTAATAACCAATTTTCGTGTTTAGAGCAGTGACCAGCATGAGGCTGTTGTCGACGAGGTCCTTGATGCGTGGCTCGTTAGCTTTGATCCCATCTACACAGTTTTTTGCGAACGAGTGGGATCCTTCGCCGAGTAGGCGAGCTGACTCGAGGATGTTTCTAGCCATCATAGGTTTAAATACATTAAGCTCGTAATGTCCTTGGGTTCCTCCTACAGCAATAGCTACGTCGTTTCCCATTACCTGAGCACAAACCATAGTCAGAGCTTCGCACTGAGTGGGGTTGACTTTTCCAGGCATGATTGACGAACCGGGCTCATTCGCAGGGAGCTGAAGTTCACCGATTGCAGATCGGGGGCCAGAGCCCATCATTCTGATGTCGTTAGCGATCTTATTGAGGGCGACAGCTAGTTGGCGTAGAGCTCCATGGGATTCGACAATAGCATCGTGAGCGGCAAGGGCTTCGAACTTGTTAGGAGCCGTTACAAACGGGTGTCCGGTAGAAGATGCTATATGTGCGGCAACGGTTTCCGAATATCCTTCAGGGGTGTTGATGCCTGTTCCTACAGCCGTACCGCCTAGGGCGAGTTCTGAAAGATGGTCTAGGGAGTGACGAAGGGCGCGGAGGCCATAGTTTAATTGGGCTACGTAGCCTGAAAACTCTTGACCGAGGGTGAGGGGGGTAGCGTCCATTAGGTGGGTGCGCCCGATTTTTACAATACTCTCGAACTCGGAAGATTTCGAGGCTAGGGAGTCGAGAAGAGTCTCAATGCCGGGAATGGTATTCTCGACGATGAGGGTGTAGGCGGCGATGTGCATGGCCGTCGGGAATGTGTCATTTGAAGATTGACTCTTATTTACGTCATCGTTTGGATGGACGGGTCGGGTTCCTTCGCCAAGGGTTCCTCCTGAAAGCTGATGGCAGCGGTTTGCTACCACTTCATTGACGTTCATGTTAGACTGGGTTCCAGAACCCGTTTGCCAAATAACTAGGGGGAATTGAGAGTCGTGTATGCCTTCGAGAATTTCTGAGCAGGCCGTAGATATTAGGTCTCTCGTTTCTGATGAAAGAATGCCACATTCACAGTTCGTTTTTGCTGCGGCACGCTTGAGGTGAGCGAAAGCGTGAACTATTTCGAGTGGCATGGAGGAAGCTGGTCCGATGCGGAAATTATTGCGAGAGCGCTCTGTTTGGGCTCCCCAAAGGACGTTAGACGGGACTTTTACTTCTCCTAAAGTGTCTTTTTCAATTCGGAAATCTGACATGGTGTGGTGATTTAAAATGCGTGTTAATCTTGGGGGTTATTTGAAGCGGCGCCGGCGGCCATAAGGTAGGCTTTGAGGAATCCTTCGATTTCTCCGTTCATAACGGCATCTACATTGGAGGTTTCGTGGCCGGTTCGGACGTCCTTTACCATTTTATATGGCTGCATGACGTAGGATCGAATTTGAGAACCCCACTCTATTTTCATTTTCCCAGCTTCAATTTCATCACGGGCTTCGTTGAGACGGGCGCGTTCGAGTTCGAAGAGTTGCGATTTTAAGAGCTGCATCGCTTTCTCACGGTTTCCGAGTTGAGATCGGGTTTCTGTGTTTTCAATAACGATACCCGTGGGGGCGTGACGTACACGTACTCCAGTTTCTACTTTGTTTACGTTTTGGCCTCCAGCTCCGCCTGAACGGAAAGTGTCCCAAGAAATATCGGCGGGGTTAACAGTGATTTCAATGGAGTCGTCCACAAGTGGATAGACGTAAACTGAGGCAAATGAGGTGTGGCGACGAGCTTGAGAGTCGAATGGGGAGATTCTGACTAATCGGTGTACGCCGTTTTCCCCTTTGAGCATTCCGTATGCGAAGTCGCCTTCGAACTCAAGGGTTACTTGTTTTATTCCTGCGGGATCGCCCTCTTGAAGGTGGAGTTCGCGGACTTTAAAACCTGCCTTATCGCCATACATCCTGTACATGCGCATAAGCATTGCAGCCCAGTCACAGGATTCCGTTCCTCCGGCTCCGGAAGTGATTTGCATTACGGCATTAAGGGAATCCTCTTCTGCTGAAAGCATGTTTTGAAACTCTAAGCCCTCAATGGTCTCAGTCGCTTCAGAGTAGGCAGAATCAACCGCGGAGGGATCTTCTTCCCCAGCTTTCATAAAATCGAAAAGGATGGAAAGGTCCTCAACCTTTGAAGCGCAATCATCAAATTTCGTTACCCACGATTTCTTAGATCTAATGAGTTTCATTACTTGCTCTGCTTTTTTAGAGTCATTCCAAAACTCAGGGTCGTGGGTTTGCTTTTCATCCTCCATCACCTCCATTCGTTTCTGTTCAATGTTCAGATAGCCTCTCAAGGCTTCTAAACGAGAAGAAAGGATGTCGATAGAGTCAACTGTAAGCATGAGACAAAAGTAAAGAAGTTAAATCGACTTGATAGATGATAGTATCATTTCTAAAGAAAATCCTCGTGATTGAAGATAGCGGATTAGACGAGGGCGATTAGAAGTAAGGTCCGAAGGGTAAGTCTGTAGGCGAGAGTTTAAGACGTGAGTGAGCTTTTCCGATACTATTTCTGGCGTGAGGACCGAGAGAGCAGATGAAATCTCTGAGGAGGAACAGCCTTTAGCACGCAAGCCTTCACCTATCTTGTAGGGCCCCCAGTGCTTTAAATGGAAGTGGTCGTGAGTGAAGGCTGAGAGAAAACGAGTTTGGTTTACAAAATCAAGGTTTACTAGCTTAACTAGAAACGAATCTGCTTCTGAGATGGGTACTTCCCACTCCTTTAGACGTTTTAACACCTCAGCCTTAGAACGCTCGCTTCGAGCGCACCATCGAGTTATTTTTTCCTGCCAATTCACAACCAATTATGAAATAATAATTTTAGATTCGTTTCTAAGTCGCAAGGTGGGTTGAGATATACGATATTTGCAAACTAATAACTCCCATTTTATAACCGTAATGCGGTCTGAACTTTTGCAACGTATCCATGATCTACTCGGGAACGAAGATCTGGAAGCCATCCGAAAAGATGTGCGCAGTGCTATACAATCCTTCCACGCCCTCACACAAGATGAGGTTCGTCGCCAACGCGATGCTTGGGAAAAGGAAGAACACGAGCCTGATGAAACTTTTATTTACAAACCTTCTAAAGAGGAAGCTGTAATCGAAGAACTATCGAATTCTTTTAAGGAAAGGGAGAAAGCTTGGAAAGCCTCTATTGCAGAGGAACAGAGGGTTAATTTAGTCACAAAAGAAGGGCTTCTAGAAAGGCTAAGAAGTACAATCCAAGAAGAGGAAAATATAGGAAAGGCGTTTAGCTCCTTTAATGAAGTACGGACGGAGTGGGAAGCAGTTGGAGATGTTCCTGGAAATAACTATAAGGATATTCATGACGAATACCACCGCCTGCGAGATGAGTTCTTTTACAACATTAATATCTACAAGCAGCTTCAGGATCACGACTTGAAAAAAAATCATGCCACAAAGCTTGAATTAATCGAGAAAGCTAAGAGTCTTGCAGCAATTGAAGATCTAAAAGCTCGTGAAAAAATGGCTCGTGAACTTCAAAAACAATGGCTCGATGTGGGGCCATCTCCAAGGGAGTCTTACAAAGAAATGGCAGACACGTTCTTCGGAATTACTCGTCCAGTTTTTGATGAGGTAAAAGCTCAATACGATAAACTCCGAGAGAGTTTTGTTGAGAATAAAGTTTTAAAAGACGCGCTTATCGAGGAGTTGAGGGGGTTGATGACTGAGGATATCGAAGAAGGTCATAAGGTTTGGCAAACTTTGACAACCAAGGTTATTGATATGCAGAAAAGGTGGAAAGCAATCGGCTTTTCTGGAAAGGAGCACAACGAAAGTTTATGGCAGCAATTCCGTGAATTATCTGATGTCTTCTTCGAAAAAAAGCAGGTCTTCTACGATAAAATGAAGGAGGAGGGAAAAGACGCTAAGAAAGA
>JABISU010000001.1 GCA_018700255.1 Flavobacteriales bacterium
CTGGAATACTCACCTCAAGAGTTACACTCATTCCACCCTGAAGGTCGAGTCCTAAGTTTAATTCTTGTTCTTTAACCTCGCGATAAGTTTGGCCAAAAGGATGAGCCTCAGAGCTGATACTATCACGTAAGTATTCACGTGTAGCCTTCTTCTCCGCTTCTTCTAATGTTAAGCTTCCTAATAGGTTGTTTTCTTGAAGACTATCAGCAATGTATTGCCCGTGAATAGAAGCTTTAGCTTCGAAACGCTTCGATGCCCAGTTAAATGATAGAGTGTATAGTGTCGCGAAAGCGAGTAACACTGTGAAAATCAGGACGGCATTTTTATTTTCCATTTTCGAAAAGGGTTCTTTTACAGGGGCGTAAATATACTGAATAAATTGATTGATTTTACAGTTAATTTAAGGTGCTAAATGTTAGGCTTCTTGATGCGTAACTTGTGACGATGATTAAAGAGACAATTCCCCCGCTTTTTACTGTTATTATCACGTGTTTAAATGTTCTATTTTGCTGTGATTTCCAGGCAATTGCCCAAGGAGTCTCTGAGGATGCGACTTATCAAGTGGCCGTGCTTCAGTATAGAGGAGGAGGGGATTGGTATTCGAACCCAACCAGCTTACCTAACCTTGTTGAGTTTTGTAATTCTGAATTGAACATGAACATCGACGAGACGGTTCCTTATGTTGAAGTCAGTTCGTCCGATTTATCGATGTACCCATTTATTCACATGACAGGTCATGGAAATGTGGTTTTTTCTTCTTCTGAGGTGAGGAACTTAAGACAGTATTTAGCTGCCGGTGGATTCCTTCATATTAGTGATAACTATGGAATGGATGCTTATATAAGAACGGAGTTCATGAAGGTTTTCCCTAAACTTGATTGGGTTGAAATACCTTTTAATCATTCAGTTTATCACCAAACTTTCGATTTTCATCAAGGCCTTCCTAAAATACACGAACACGATGATCAACCTCCTCATGGCTTAGGTCTGTTTTTCGAAGGCAGACTTGTTTGTTTTTACGATACTGAGTGTGATTTAGGAGATGGTTGGGAAGACTATCAAGTTCATAGAGATCCCGAATCAGTGCGGACCCTTGCTTTACAAATGGGTGCAAATTTAATTCAGTTTGCTCTAGGTGGCGAGAGTTATTAACCCCAGAAAATTAGACATTTATTTCGACTATGCTTGCCTTGACGCGGCCTTTATCGTCAGTCGACTTAGTGAGCACGAGTCTCTGAGTTTTCATTGCTTCGACGAGTGCATTCCATGTGTCGGAAGTGCCATCGGCGTAGTTCAATCTTAGATCGTCGAGGCGTTCTCCAGCAACTTCAGCAAGTATATCCCAGTATGCATCGGCTGTGAGTCCTATTCTCGGTTTACCGAATCGTTCCCACAGGAGTTTCATAGCTGTAGATAGGGAGGATTGCCCGCTCGTTAATGTCATGATTCTTGTATCTACAAGAAATGCGAGCACTGCACCTTCTACGTATATGGATCCTTTGCGCCCTTTAACTCCAGGGCGATAGCCATCGAGCCAAGTATCGTAACTGGATTCTGCCACACTCAGATTGTGGCGGCCTGGATTGTTGAGATGACGAAGTAGAAGAGCTTCCATCTTCGAGCACCAACCCTTTAGGTCTATACATCCCGCTTCAAATAAAAAGAGGTCTCCCATATAGGTGGTTACTCCTTCAGCTATGTACCCTAGTTTACTTGGGGAAGTTTCTGCGAAATTGTAGGGTGTCCACTCGGAAGGGCGGATGCGCTTTACGTTCCAAGAGTGGTAAAGCTCGTGGGACGCGATCCCAACCAATTCGTCGTATCCGTGTTGGGATTGAATTTTATCTGATGGCCCCAATGCGATTACAGTGCTGTCCTCGTGCTCGACTCCGTGCCGGACCTCAATCTTTGACGGCAACAAGTAAAGGAAGTGGTAGTGTGAAGTGGGGAAGTCTCCGAAGTGAGCGATTTGGGATTTAGAAAAAGCTCTGTGGTCCTCTATGAACTTAATGTTCTGGGGAGGGATGTCTCCATAAGCCCAAACATGGAAGTCCACTCCACCTTCCTCGTACCTCTCGTGGTAAAGATTCGGAGAAGCCATCCACGGACTGTCCATCACGTGTTGCATATCACGAGCATGTAAGGTCATGTTTTGTTGGGGCAGGGCTGTTGCTATATCCCAGTTTTTAGGAATATCTGTCAGGTTGATTTCGTATCCCAGATCTACGTTTTGTGGATCATAAAGGAAACAATTTACAGGATTTACGTATTGGAGATCGTCGCTTACATAAGTAGATCCCGCATTTAATATGTCCGCCTGGAAGACCCAGTTTATTTTTAAAATATTATTCGGCACCTTCCACCTGTGTAAATCACTCTTCTCGAGTTTTATTTCGCCCCCGTTTTCATCAACTCCCACCAACTTTAAAATAAACTGAGCGAAATCTCCACGCTCATATCGACCTGGACGCCAAACAGGCAATTGCACTTCCCATGATTCATCTGAGTGATCTCGAGAATCCTGACTAGGGAACGTTGCTTCAAAAGAAAGAGCAGATGAGTTTTTTACGCGGGAAACTTTAACGGAAATACACGCCATAAGCTTAATTTAATCTAGAAGATTAGAAATAGGGGATCCTGTAGTTCCGTTGGGATATGGTGTCCCGAGTATCGACGCTACAGTAGGAGCAATGTCACGAATGTAAGTTCGCGAGTGAGTAGAGCCATAGTTTACACCTGAGCCATAAAAAATGCAAGGGACGTGTGTATCATAAACAAACGGACTACCGTGAGAAGTTCCGGTTCTTCCATAAGTAAGCCAACCTGGTTGCATTACTAAAAGAACGTCTCCACTTACGCCTTGCCTGTGCCCAGCATATATTTTTTCAGCAAATGGATCGACAGCAGCACGAGTAGCTAGATCGACAAGGGGGAAGCTTTGTAGTATTCCATCTTCCTCGATAGCAAGGTCAGCGATAAACCTTTGTAGTGTAGCCTTGTCAACCCCTGCGCTTGCACTTTTAGAAATAAAGATGGAATTGTTGCTCACATTTTCTATCCAATCACTGTTTCTATTGCCATATTTCAGATCGAGCGCCTCTTCAATTCGCTCCTGCATATTTCCATGACTCCAGTATCCAGTAGGAAGCCCTTCAGAAGCTCCTAAAGATGGCACGGTCGCTCCTCCGTGATCAGCCGTTACAAAAACTGTCCAGTTTCCCTCTCCAACCTTCTCGTCTAGAGAGTTAAAAAAACGCTCTAGCTCGAGGTCTAATCGAAGGTACATATCCATAGTTTCCATCGCATGAGATCCACATCTGTGACCAATGTAATCTGTAGATGAAAAACTCAACGTGAGCATGTCAGTTATCTCGTCAGCACCAAGTCCTTCGCCTTCTATTGCAGCAAGTGCAAAATCTACTAAAATCGTATTTCCGCCTGGTGTCCCTTTGAGGACGTCTAACCCGCCATTCTTTTCTTTCAAAGCTTCGAGGTCATATGGGAAGGTGGCTTTCAAAGCCCCTACAAACGGCCCTTCGAACGGATTGTTATCTGGCCAGCAAGCGTCATATGTGTCAGGAGCGCGGAGTAAATCCCATCCTAGGTTTATCAGCCTTTCAGCTTCAGCTTTTTCATTGAATTCTTTAGCCCAAACAGTCATCTCCTCTCCATAGTACGTACTTGTAATAAAATGACCTTTGTCCTTTCCGTGAAACCAATAAGCTCCATCAGCAGCATGTCCAGCAGGGAGTATCGCCCCTCTATCTTTCAGGCTGATGCCGATGACCTTTGATTTCATTCCTGTCGAGAGCTTTAATTCGTCACCTATCGTACTTGTGAGCATTCTAGTTGGCGCCATCTTCCCCGACGAGCCGAAAACCGTCCCGTCCTTATCAACACCATCTACCCCTACTCCGAATACAGAGTCGTCTGAGGCGCAGTAAACCGAGCCTTTATTTTCTCTCAGATACCAATCATTTGCAACAATTCCGTGAATGGCTGGTGTTGTACCTGTAAATATAGATGCATGCCCAGGGCCAGTGTATGTTGGAGCGTAACCGAAATGATGGTCGTAACACGTAAAGCCATCCTCTTGTAGTCTTGCAAAGCCGCCCTCAGAAAAGTGTGGTGAGTAGCGGTTAAGGTAGTCGGCACGCATTTGGTCTATGATGATCCCTATGATGAGATTTGGAGAGTCTTCTGAAGCACCTGTTCCGGTTTTAACCACCATTTTCGTTTCAATATTGCAGCCTATAGCAAAAACAACAATGGTAGTCATAGTTAACAATGAAAGGAACGAGATAGAATTACGGATCATTTTGAGAGTGTTTTGAAGATTATCATTCCTATTCCGATACATGCACCGACGCTTATAAGGATGTTAGCGATAGCGAAAGTCGTTTGGCCATCATGAAAAAGACGCAAAGTGTCGATAGAAAATGTTGAGAAAGTTGAGAAGCCCCCACAAAATCCAATAGCAAGAAGCGGAATCATGATTGAATCGCGGCCCCATCTATCTCCCGAGTAAATGATAATAACCGCCAATATCGCTGTGGCAATTAGGTTCGCTAGGAGTGTCCCAAGAGGGAATCCAGTTGAACTAATTCTTGTTATTCCTTCACCTACAAGTACCCGCGCAACGCTGCCAGCTCCGCCACCAATAAAAATTGCGAATAGAGTTGAGGGAGTGAGTGTCATGATTTGGTGCTGATCGTGTTAGAGATCATTGCGAATTTAGCGTTTAAAATGGATGCGAATTTTAAAACTGCTATTCCAATCACGCCCCCTAGCATCCATCCGAAAATTACGTCAGACGGAAAGTGTACCCCCAAGTAAATTCGACTGAACCCAATCACAATTGCCCAACATATAAGAGCAATAAGTATTGCTGAGCTCGACGCACTCGCAAGAAGTCCGCCCACAAAAATTGCAATTGCCATATGGTTGGCCGCGTGTGAAGAAACAAATCCATATTGCCCACCTTTATATAGCGTGCCGTCATCATGCTTGTGAAGATTTATATCTTCAGCCAGTTCAATTCTGTGGGAGGGACGTAATCTGGCGGCTGTGGGTTTAAGAACCCGTGCAGAAATAATGTCGGCAAGACCTATAGAAACAATAATTCCGAGTAAGATGATTAAGCGGGAATTTCTTTGAGTAAATTTCTTCCAGAGTAAAACAAGTAAAATCACATATAGCGGAGTCCAAAATTTCGCCATGCTCACACTCCACATCACTACATCTAGAAAGTCAGACACTCCTGGACTTACAGACCCTCCTGCCAATCCATTAATCGCTTTAAATAGCGATTCGTCTATCTCTAAAAACCAATCTATCACGCTTGTTTACTCTTGTTTACTCGTAGATACCTTTAATAAGATCGGCATACTTGGCTTGAATAGGCTTTCGCTTAAGCTTTAGTGTGGGTGTGAGTTCACCGCCTTCGATTGAGAACGGTTCAGGGAGGATACGAATCACTTTAACGCGCTCCCACGGACTGAATGGCTCCATTAGTTTATTTACCTCTTTCATAACTCTGTCAGAGATAACCTTGTCTGCTCCGATTTCAGTATCTCCAGGATAGGTATGGTTGTGACGTTTACACCACTCCGTAATCGTATCTGTATTTGGAGAAATCAAAGCAGAGGGGTGTTTTTGATATTCACCTACAACGATAACTTGCTCAATAAATAACGAAGCTTTTAGAGCGTTCTCTAGTAGCGCTGGCGCAACGTACTTACCTCCCGATGTCTTAAAGATCTCCTTCTTTCTGTCTGTGATGCGAAGGAATCCTTCAGAATCAAGCTCTCCTATATCGCCTGTGTGGAACCATCCGTCCTTTATCACTTCCGCCGTTTTCTCTTCGTCTTTGTAATAGCCCATCATTACATTAGGCCCCTTCACTAGGATTTCCTTATCTGGGCCAAACCCGATCTCAACGCCCGGCACAACTTTACCCACTGACCCAATTTTTATCATACCGGGAGTGTTCACGGTATTCACGGTAACTACCGGCGAGGTCTCTGTGAGTCCGTACCCCTCGAGAACTGGAATGCCCGCTCCGTTAAAGAATCGTGCTAGACGAGACTGGAGTGCTGCCGAGCCGGAGGCAACGGCCTTAATACCTGTGAGTCCGAGCGCCTCCTTCACTTTCGAGAATACGAGTTTGCGTGCGATTTTGAGTTTAAAGCCGTAAAGACCGTGTCCCTCTTTAGATGGTTCCCATTCTAGCACTACACCTAAAGCCCAATTAAATATAACGGTCTTTACTCCGCCTGCTGCTCGACCTTTCGTCACGATGCCGTCATAGAACTTCTCGAGCAATCGAGGAACGGCTGTGAACATGATAGGTTGGGTAGCATTTAAGTCGTTCTTAATAGTCTCGAGAGATTCCCCGAAATGTATACTAGCTCCCATATACATATATAGGTAGTGTAGCATTCTTTCGAAAATATGACAAACCGGAAGGAAGCTTAACACTTTCATTTCTCCATCGATTCCTTCTAGTGGAACTCGATCTTTAGCGATGAGTGTATTCGAAACTACATTATTATGAGATAGCATAACGCCTTTAGGAAGTCCGGTCGTTCCCGATGTGTAGATAATTGTTGCGAGTTGCTCTGGCTTTACTGCTTCTGAACGAGAGTCTAGTTCTGCTTGATTTTCATCACTCCCAGCATCGAGCACTTTACGCCAAGAATCGGCACCTGAAACATCTTCGAAAGTGAATATCCCCTTTAATGTTGGGCACTCGTCTTTCACGGCAGTCACTTTCGCAAAAAGCTCGGCGCTCGAAACGAACACGAATTTAGATTCACTGTGATTTAGGATATACTTATAATCCGCCTCTGTCATCGTCGGGTAAATCGGCACATCAATACCACCCGCTTGCATTATCGCGTGATCCATCACATTCCACTCACAGCGATTGTTGTGTGCAATGAGCGCCACCTTATCCCCAGCTTCCATCCCCATTGCAATAAGCCCTCTCGAAGCTACATCTACTTCTGCTACAAACTCTTTCGTAGAATAGCTCAAGCTTTTTCCAGAGCCATCATTGGGCATATATAACATTACATCAAGCGGCGCATTTGCCAGTTGATATCTAGGAAAGTCAAAAAGTCTAGTTGGATTATTCATATTCATTTTATTATGAAGGC
>JABISU010000174.1 GCA_018700255.1 Flavobacteriales bacterium
AGCACCATCTGATCTGCCTACCCAGTTTTTTTGGGCTTCTTTGATACTATCAGACCAATTTAGATCGTCTAATCCTTCGATAAGCTTGTCGGAGTAAGCTGTGATTCTCATCATCCACTGGCGCATACGTTTGCGCTCAACAGGGTGGCCACCTCTCTCAGAAAGTCCGTCCTTAACCTCATCATTTGCGAGCACCGTCCCAAGCTCAGAGCACCAGTTTACCTCTGAATCTGCTAAGTAGGCAAGTCGAAACTGCATAAGAATGGCACTCTTCTCTTGCTTACTCATGGATTTCCAATCAGTAGCAGTGAAATCTCCATCAAAGTGTTTTCCGAAATGAGGGAATAAAGTCACGTCTAAATTTTTCCACCAGCCCTCTTCGCAGGCAGCTTCTATGGAGTAATTACCATTCTTTTCAAAAGCATCAATTAAAGATTGTAGCGGTTTTGCACCCCCGCTTCCTAAATCATACCAACTTTCGAATAATTTCCCAAAAATCCACTGTGTCCATCTGTAATATGATGGGTCAGAAGTCATCACTTCTCTGCTCCAGTCAAATGAAAACCCTATTTGTTGCATTTGGGTTCTGTAGCGAGAGATATTCGTTTCCGTCGTAATCGCAGGGTGTTGTCCTGTAGCAATAGCATATTGTTCTGCCGGCAGCCCAAAGCTGTCAAACCCCATTGGGTGCAAAACGTTAAATCCGCAATGTCTTTTATACCTAGAAATAACATCTGAGGCGATGTATCCAAGTGGGTGTCCTACGTGAAGCCCCGCCCCAGAAGGATATGGGAACATATCCAAGGCGTAGAACTTTGGTTTATCCTTTATTTCTTTTACTTGGTAGGATTTTTCTTTAGCCCAAACCTCTTGCCAATGCTTTTCAATACTGCGAAAATCGTATTCCATATGATCGACAAAGTTAGTTATTAGAAATCAAATTTCTATATCACGGGCAACCCTTGTTTATGAAATACGTCAAATTAGTGTATGATCATGAATCGCACTCCTCTTTCGATACACAATATGGTAAAGTCAGTTCTATGGCGAGTACCATCTATTGATGCATCAAAGAATGTATATCTAACATTTGATGACGGTCCCCACCCACATTTAACACCTTGGGTGATGGAGCAATTGAAAGAGGCTGGGGATTTAAAAGCTACGTTTTTCTGTGTTGGGGAGCAGGCATCTCGCCATCCAGAAATCATTCACGATTTAAGAGCAGCTGGTCATGAAGTTGCTAACCACAGTCAGGGTCACGAAAGTGGATGGTCAACACCTAGGAAGTCTTATTTAAGGAGCTATCTTCAATGCGAAGAAGAACTAGGTTCGACTACAAGGTTCAGACCTCCTTATGGAAGGATAACGCCTAGACAAGCTCGAGCTCTTTCGAAAAGGACACAGGTTGTTATGTGGGACGTCCTTTCCGGAGATTTCGATATATCCCTTTCAGGAAGTGATTGCTTAAACTCACTTAAAAAGCTTACAAGATCTGGATCTATTATCGTGTTTCACGATAGTGAAAAAGCAGCTCCTAGACTTCTTTATGCACTGCCTAAATATCTCCAATGGCTTGCAGATAGCGGATATAACGTTCGACCTCTTCCCGAGAACAGATCCACTCAATCACATGAGAAGCGGGCGGGTGGACATACGGGTCAAGCAAATATTGGTCTAACAGACTCTATATAATTGAGCCCTCGCGTTATTTCTCCTCGGCCTCCCTTAACATCTTGAGTTTTGCCTTAATTTCTTCAATCTCTCGTTTGTAAGATTTTATAGATTTTTCAGCGTGATCACGAATTGATTGTGCTCCTTTTCCAGTAAAACGCTCCACGTTTTCTTCCGTTTGGATTACACGAGTATTCAGACGATTAATCTTATCTCTTAAAACAGCTTGCTCACGACGGATGTCATTGCCACCTCCTCTTCCACTATTTCCAACTTTTGACAGGCGTTCAACGCGATTTTGATAACTTGCTACAGAACGCTCAGACCTTTGCGCGCTTAAAGCATCGTAGTGCTTATCCATCGCCTTCGTAAAGCGTTCAGATAGACCCTCAAAATTTTTCCTAGGAACGAAGCCTATTTTACGCCAATCACCTGAAAATTCTTTTAGCGCGTTTAAATCAGCGATTCTATTCTCTGTAATTTTAAACGCTTCCACTTTTTCAAGTAGCTCTTTCTTCAATCCTAGATTTACTTTCTCCTCTTTATTTCGATCTGCGAACTGAGCTTTCTTGGCTTTAAAGAATAC
>JABISU010000050.1 GCA_018700255.1 Flavobacteriales bacterium
CGAAATACGATCAGTCAATTTCGCAACGTACAATTCCTAACCAACCGCCCCCTAAGAAAAAAAAATCTGGTAAAAACAGCACTTACTCCGCTGGTGATGTAGCACCGGATATCATCATGAACAATACAGCTGGAGAAACGATACGACTTAGTGATCTAAAAGGGAAAATTGTTCTGATTGATTTTTGGGCTTCTTGGTGTGGGCCATGTAGAAGGGAAAATCCAAATCTAGTACGTGCTTACGAAAAGTACCATTCTAAAGGATTTGAAGTCTTCTCCGTATCACTAGATAGCAATAAGGACAAATGGATCAAAGCGATAGAAAAAGATGGATTGGCTTGGAACAATCACGTATGTGATCTCCAGGGTTGGAGAAATGAGGCTTCACGTGCATATGGTATTTCAAGCATCCCTCATGCCATACTTATTGGTAAAGATGGAGTTATTATACGAACACATATAAGGGGAGCTGCTTTAGAAACAGAGTTGGAGAAACTCTTTGATTAAGCCTTAAGTTTTGAGTCACAGAGTTTATTTCGCATCTGATTTGCACTTAGGGGTTCCTGAAACCGACTCCAGCCGCAAACGTGAATTAAAATTTGTAGATTGGCTTAACAATGCAGTTGCTGAAGGTGCTACTGAAATTCATTTACTTGGTGACTTATTCGACTTTTGGTTTGAATACACAAATGTGGTGCCTAAAGGTGGAATTAGGCTACTGGGTACAATAGCAAAAATAACTGACAGCGGAATACCTATTCATTACCATTTAGGAAACCATGATCTTTGGAATTTCGGGTATCTTGAGTCAGAATTAGGGGTTAAAGTGCACCACAATCCTGTAATATATGAATGGGATGGGTTGAAGTGTTTAGTGGGCCATGGTGATGGTATAGGGCCCGGTGATAATAGATATAAAATCACTAAGAAGATATATAAAAACAGGTTGGCTCAGTTTCTATTTCGTTGGCTACATCCTGATATAGGAATAAAACTTGCTTACTTTCTTTCTAAAAACTCTAGAGCAGCAGGAGGTAAAAGTGGAGGCGCTTTTAAATCAAATCAAGAAGAAAACCTATACTTGTACTGTGTAGATTTCTTAAAAACTGATTACAGCATTGACTGCTTCATTTTCGGACATAGACATATCCCACTTGACATTGAGTTACCTGAAAATAGTAATCGAGCAATGCCTTCTAGATATATAAATATTGGAGATTGGATTACTCATTATAGTTCCGCTAAACTCATTGGAGGAAAACTAACATTAGGTAAATAAAAAAGGGAAGCAATTGCTTCCCTCTCTTAATGTCAAACTCTTCTTAATTACCTTCTAATAATCAGTTTTGTTGCTAGTACTTTTGAATCACTCGCAACACGAACTACATAAGTTCCGTTACTTAGATCGCTAACGTCAACTAAAACACTCTCACTTGAGTTTATGTTATCAAGTATCTTAGAAGAAACCATTCTTCCTTGAAGGTCGTAAACTTCAATTGAAGTATTACCCGCAAAATTTGAAGTGTTAATTTGTACTGATGAACCTATTACAGGATTAGGATAGATAAGAAGGGTCTCAGAGTCAGTGTTTATTGTTGAAAC
Organism: Flavobacteriales bacterium; assembly: GCA_018700255.1. Next base: position 1,602 of record JABISU010000050.1, read on the forward strand.
AACTTCTTCTGCTCCTAGGAATGAATCTGATCGGAAAATACCTCTACCATGTGACCCAGCATATATCGCTCCGGTGTTTGAGGGGTAACTCCAATTAGTCTCTGACCTCCACTGCTGTTTTAAGTCAAAGACTGGCGTTGTTAATTCTTCTGATGTAATTGCCATTCCTAAATTAGCGATCGTCCAATCAGAACCACCGTTATCAGTAATAAACGTTCCATACTCTGTACCTATGATAATTGTTGCACCAGACTCATCTTGGAAGTCTATTACAACATCATATATAGGCATCTTACTTAAAGTTGGTACTGACCAAATATTTGTGAAAGTAGGGGACTCCGATAAGGCATCCCAAGACTCTCTCACTTTACCAGAAGCTACATTTCCGTATCCACCAACAGTAAACACAACGTGATTTGCATCGTTAGGATCTACACTGACTCCAGTTATTGCGCCTCCAGCTTGAGATACAAGTGTCTCCATTACAACATTATCTTCAACATCATCTTGAGAGTAAACATTTTTCAGACCTGAAAATCTAACAAGGGTTGCATTCCAACCACTTACAAACATTACGTCACCTCCATGAACTACATCGTTTACAACGTATTCAATTGATTTTGCTCCTCCTCCAACAGGAGCTGAACCTAAACGGAACCAATCAGGAGTTGTATTAAAGTTTAATCCTTCTCTTGTCATCCAAAC
>JABISU010000138.1 GCA_018700255.1 Flavobacteriales bacterium
AACGCTCTATCTATTCATCTTAGAGCTGAAGTTCATCGCGATGGCAAGGCCTACGAGCAAGAGTACAAGCAAGGAGTTGCAGAATATCCCGTAAGAGAGTGTGGCACATCAACAAGCAATGGAACCATCATAGAGTTCCAACCTGACCCTGAGATCTTCGAAGTTCTTGAATACAGCTACGAAACGATTGCAGACAGAATGCGTGAGCTAAGTTTCTTAAACCAAGGGATTACAGTTACTCTAACAGACGAAAGAGAACTTGCTGAGCCTGCTAAGGGCGATGAGCCTCAAGAAGGTGTTTTCAAGAATGAAGTTTTTTACTCTGAGAATGGATTAAGAGATTTCGTTGAGTACATCGATAGCACCCGTGAAACATTAATTGCTGACGTAATCCACATGAGGGGTGAAAAAGCAGGCATTCCTGTGGAGGTTGCTATGACTTACAACACTTCTTACTCTGAGAATCTATTTTCATACGTAAACAACATAAACACCTACGAAGGTGGTACTCATCTTACGGGATTCCGTCGCGGTCTCACGAATACTTTAAAGAAGTATGCAGAAGGGTCCGGAATGCTCAGTAAACTTAAGTTCGATATTAGCGGAGATGATTTTCGTGAAGGTTTAACAGCCGTTGTTTCGGTGAAGGTCGCTGAACCTCAGTTCCAAGGCCAAACGAAAACCAAGCTTGGTAATGCAGAAGTTTCAGCCCCAGTATCTCAGTCTGTAAGTGATATTCTCGAGGCGTATCTCGAAGAGCATCCCAATGACGCACGAATTATTGTACAGAAAGTTATTCTTGCAGCTCAAGCACGTCATGCAGCTCGTAAAGCTAGGGAGATGGTGCAGCGTAAAACTGTTATGAGTGGATCGGGACTTCCTGGTAAACTTGCAGATTGTTCTGAGAAAGACCCATCACTTTGTGAGATCTTCTTAGTTGAGGGTGACTCTGCGGGTGGAACTGCTAAGCAAGGTCGTAATCGTCACTTCCAAGCTATTATGCCTCTTAGGGGTAAAATCTTAAACGTGGAAAAAGCGATGCACCACAAAGTGTTTGAGAATGAAGAGATCAAGAATATCTATACTGCTCTCGGAGTACGACTTGGAACTGATGAAGATGAAAGGGCTCTGAATATCGAAAAACTTCGATACCACAAGGTTGTTATCATGTGTGACGCGGATGTCGATGGTAGCCACATTGAAACCCTCATCCTTACATTCTTCTTCCGACATATGAAAGAACTTATAGAAAATGGATATGTTTACATCGCCACTCCACCATTATACTTAGTTAAGAAAGGTAAACAGCAGAGGTATGCTTGGAACGATGATGAAAGAGACAACTTTATTAATGAATTCAAAGGTAAATCTGGAACTGATAGCGGCATTGGCATACAGAGATATAAGGGACTTGGAGAGATGAACGCTGAACAGCTTTGGTCTACAACTATGAATCCTGAAGAAAGAACCCTACGTCAAGTAACCATCAATAATGCAGCTTCAGCTGACCACGTATTCTCAATGTTAATGGGCGACGAGGTGCCCCCGCGTAGAGCATTTATTGAAGAGAACGCTAAATACGCGAATATTGACACATAAAAGCGAAGCCTAGAGTCTACCTAGGGGTTATGATAAGGTCGAATTATAGGGGAAGAAATAAGGTTCACAAATGAATAAAACTCCTGGCACGGTTTGGATTACTGGAGCAAGTGGCGGAATAGGCCTCGCTTGTGCAGAAGTCTATGCTGCTAAGGGTGCACGAGTTATTTTATCATCTCGTAGAGAGGATGCGCTCGAGAAAGTGGCTGATGATTTATCGTATCGTCTCAAGCTTCAACGTGAGAAGACTTTTGTTATCGCACCTTTAGATCTAGAAAACCCAGACTCCCTTGATGGGGTCGTAAAAAGAGTGTTGAGCGAAGTAGAAACTGTCGATATTATGATTCACTGTGGCGGGATAAGCCAACGATCTTTAGCAATTGAAACATCGCTTGAGGTAGACAGACGCGTTATGGAGATTGACTATTTCGGTACCGTAGCGTTAACAAAATCCCTACTTCCCTACTTTTTAAAAAGACAGGCTGGACAATTTGTTGTGGTGACAAGCTTGATGGGGGTTTTCTCTTCACCCCTGAGATCTGGATATTGTGGTGCGAAACACGCCCTTCACGGGTTCTTTGAAGCTTTGAGGGCAGAACTTTATGAAGATGGGATAAGAATCACCTTGGTTTGCCCTGGATTCATCGCTACCGACATTTCACGTAATGCTTTAGTGGCAGACGGAAGTAAGCAAGGCACTATGGATGATAAAACCGGATCAGGCTTAACACCTATGGAATGTGCTAAAAGAATTGAGATAGGTGTCTCTAAAAACAAAGCAGTCCTACTTGTAGGTCGATCAGAAGTTTTAGCCGTTTACATAGGTCGTTTCTTCCCTGGACTTTTACGAAGAATTATGCGCAAAACAGCTGTAACTTAAAGAGATTTAAGTTCAATCTCTTTCTCAAGAATGTTCAAAATTTCTTTTACAGGTTCCATCAAGTAACTACTTAACAGGTTCTTCATAGCCCTGCCCTGAAAGAAAACATCACCGATGTGATTTTCAAACCTTAGACTGTATAAAATATCTAGTTCGTTATGTGATAACACAGAGTTTTGTAAATCAAGATCGGGATAGCTTTTGTGATCAATGTCTCTATATGACAAGTAGTTAAAAGAATCGGTGTAGTAGTTAGCAATTCTTTCATTTACTTTCAAAATTCTATATTCCATGCGCTTGACTCTCCCCTCCCAATCAGATAATTGCGTTCTTAATTTCTCATTTTGTATTAAAGTAAATTTACCAGAGTTGATCGCATCGTGAAGCACCCCATTCGAAATAGTTAATGTCATAAATGTAAAAGTTGCAACATTTAATTCTAACAATTCAAATTCAGTCAATTCGTCTTGGTTATTGCCACAGTTTTTATATAGTTTAAACCTAGGTGCGTCAAGTGAATCAAGCTCATTTATTGCAAAAACAATCATCGATTCAGCTTTCACAAACTCTATCTGCAACTGTTCTAACAGCACTATCTCCTTATCTAATTTACCTTGATATTCCTTCCATTGATCGAACTGTAGAGCGATTGACATACCTAGAGTAATTAAGACTAGTTCAGCAAGCATAAACATGCTAAGCTTTTTAGCGTCACCTTCAAAGAGGCTTTGAAATCTGGTCTTTCTCAGTAAACTCATTACTTCAACTATGTGTATTCTCTACCTTCAACATCAAGCAATTTAGTGCGTTTCTTTATAAAACGCAATAAAAGGAAAGCAACAGTACTAAAAACTAACAGCCATTGCATAACAGTACTTAGCCCAAGAACTAACTCTTCCCTATATGTATGCGCTGCATCAACAGCAACGAAACTAAGTGCCATAGCGTAGGCCCCGTTGTACTCGCGCTTAAGAACGTTACGCATAGAGAAGAAAACTCCTGGAGAACGCCACTTCAAAGTACGGGGGAAGAAAGCGGGGATACCATCAGCCCAAGTATAATATTCCTGTCCGAATTTACCTTTTAAGTATTTCTCCTCAGCCATTGCGATAAGTACGTAATACACCCAAAATGCGATAGACACAGAAATTACAAAGATTAAATTACCAGTAAGCATAACTATACCTAACCACATAAAGAAATTTCCAGTGTATAAGGGATGTCGGATATAACCATACATACCGCTTGAGTTAAGTGTTAAAGCGACTTGACCTTCAGAAGTATTTCTGCCTGAAGTCCCTTTAGGAACATAAGCTATTGTAAAAGCTCTTATTAACTGGCCTAAGAAGCCTACTACTAAGCAAATACTAATCCAACTAGGGTCGTTATAAGCAGGTGTTCCATCATCAATAAAAGCTACATACAATGCAATCGGAACTAGGAAAACTGGTAGGAAGCTGCGCCAGCGGAAAAGCCAACCACCTGTACGCTCCATATCTTCGATTA
>JABISU010000095.1 GCA_018700255.1 Flavobacteriales bacterium
CAACCATTGAACAATATGGCGTTGTAAGTCTTGAAGTTGCTGAGTCTATGGCTCTGGGGTGTAGAGATGTTCTTAATGTTGATTTTGCGATTGCAACTACTGGAATAGCCGGCCCTTCAGGAGGGACTGCACTAACTCCAGTAGGAACAGTTTGTTTTTCAGTAGCTGGACCAAATGGTTGCAAATCTTGCATTCTACATATTGATGGTGATAGGAGTGAGGTAGTTGAAGCATCTGTTGAGAAGGGGGTTAAATATTTAAAGGAATCCTTGAAGAGTTTTACTGCTAGTGTTGGTAGATAGAGAAAAAAGTCGTTTATTTGCACTCCTAAATTTAGTGTCATGAGCCGTATTTGTCAGATAACAGGAAAGAAAGTGATGTTTGGAAACAACGTTAGTCACTCTAATGCTAAGACCAAGCGTCGTTTTTACCCGAATCTACAGCGCAAGCGTTTTTATATCTCAGAAGAAGATAGATGGGTCACTCTACGAGTGTCAGTTGCAGCGATGCGTACGATCAACAAGATTGGTTTACTTGCTGCTATGAACCGTGCTAAAAGCGCAGGAATTTTAGTTGAAAAAGCATAAGATTTATTTTACTCGAAAGAGTATTCATTAAGATATTAAAAAAGGCCCGCTACTACAGCGGGCCTTTTTTAATGAATGGTTTTTAGAGTTCTAGTTTCCTCCGAGAATTAATGGCAGTCCACTTTCACCCGATCCTATAACAACAACTTTCGCGTTGTTGCTGCCGGCAAGTTCTGTTGTAGCCTCGATACCTTTCCACTGAAGTAAATCGTCAGATATGCTCTGAGATACGATGTTCTGGAAATCGCGAATACCTTCCGCCTCAATTCGTTTGCGTTCTGCTTCTTTACTAGCTTTTTCGATACGGAATTCGTACTCTAATGACTCCTGTTCTTGTTGTAGTTTACGTTCAATAGCTTGTTCAAGAGTTAGGGGGAGCTCAATGTTTCTAATAAGAACATCGTTCAGTTGAATGTAGTTGCTAGAGAGCTTTTCAGCCAATCTATTTTCAATCTCTAACTGAATTTCTTCACGCTTGGTGGTGTTGAATTCTTCAGGTAAGTATTGAGCAATAACTTCTCTTGCTACAGATCTCATAGCAGGCTGGATGACTTTTTCTTTATAACGAGATCCACGCTCAGTCTCGAGATATCCTAGCTTGTCATAAACGGGCTGGTAAAAGACAGTCATATCCATCTTAATCTTTAAAAGATTTGAAGATAAAACTTCAAGATTTTCGAAAAGCTCTTGCTGTCTTATTTCGTACTCGTATATTTTATCCCATGGAGCCTTTATATGAAATCCACTTGTCATAGCAGGTGTATCAGGGTTTACTCCGTTTCCGAAAGTATGAAATATTAATCCACCGTGACCCGATTGAATGGTTACCGTGAGTGAGCTCCAAAGCAAAATTACTGGGAGCACAACTAAAGTCGCAATTACGATTAGACGTATGCGTTTTTTTTCTTCGTCTGTTGGTATATTCATAAACTATATATTAATGATTTTAAAAATTTAAATATCTACTATAAGAATTAATATCCTCCTTGCCTCCTCCTAATTACCCATTCTAAAGTTAATCCTCCAAGTATAAGCCAAACTAGAATATCATAACGAATAAGTTCTTGCCTTTCGGTATATTCATGTACAATATCTCTAAGCTCAATATTGTCTAACACACCTGTCAACTCAGCTTCGGCTATAGTTCCAAGGAACAATCCCCCAGATTTCTTACTAAGTCTCTTTAAAAGGCCATGGTCAGCAGCTGATGATGTTTGTTCAGCTTTGAGTTCAACTACATTAAATTCACCTTTCAGCTCTCTCACCTCTGAATCTAAGACACAATGTGATTCCCACGTATAAGTTCCTGGTGTAAGCCTTCCACAATTAAGGGAGTAATAATTGTTTTCAGTAGTAAAGAAAAAATCAAATTCCTGTCCACCCTCGTCCTTAATTGATAGCTCTACATCTACGTCTGTGGTAGGGTTAAGCGAAGCATCATAAACTTGAGCTGTAAATTTCACTTTTTCATCTTCGAACAATTTGTTAGGGGACTCTATCCTAAATCGCCTAACATCATCTCTACTCGATAGATATTTTATAGAGTTGTTGATCAAATCATCGAATCCATCGAAATTCCCATCTTTAATAAAGCTCTCCATTCTCCATCTCCATAACCCTTCACCTAAGATTACACCGCTCCTCCTCCCAGCGGCGTCTTCATTGAATGCCCACAAAGGCCAAACAGTTTCAAGCGAGCCCAACTTTTTATACAGCAATACATCTAAAGATTTTTTTGCTTCAACCTTTCCTAAAACAGAGTTTAATGGAGGAAAGTTTGAAAGATGACTTTCAAGTGTCTTTTCAAAAGAAAATAAAGAAAACTCATCATTCACACTGCTACCCACACTTTCGGAGAGATCAGATGTCTCATAGATTATCCCAGTTCTTTCTGCGGGAAGTTGCTTCCAATCCACATTAGCTCCACCGATAAAAAGCATAGGTATGTCTTGTGCAATTGCTTCTACAACTGATACTGGTAGAGGAGCTTGAGGGTTCGGGAGGTTGTGAAGAATCATGATGTCGTGTTCGGGCATCTCTTCATTTTGATTTAACTCGGTAGCCCAAACAACTTCTACTTCTTGATGCTTGTTGCTTTGTGCAGCATTTTTTAAAGCTGCCACATCCGGATGTGGAGCATCAGCAACAATCAAGACTCGCCTTTTGCTCTCGAGAATATCAATAATGGCTGTGCGAGAATTGTTGGATATCAAGTCCTCATTTGATACCTCGGCCCTCGAGACAACACGAATCTTTAGAGCTCCCACCTTATCTGCTCTTATTGAGAATTTGTGGCTTTTAGAATCAACTTCGGATTCACTAAACCAAATGACTTCGTCTCTCTTCTTACCATTAATTGATATGGTAGATTTAATGTTCTCTCCTTTGAAGCCCCGAGCATGTAACCTAACCTCCACAGGAAAGTCATTTCCCAAGTAGGCTACATTGTTGCAGATTAAATCTACAATCTTTAAATCTTTAATATTCGTTGTATCTCCACTTCCCACAAAGAAATGAGGAGCATTCATGAATTGTGAGCTAAACTCAGGATTGTGACCTCTATTTGATAGCCCGTCAGTTGTGATAATTACAGCAGCTATATTTTTATGAGAAAAAAGATCTCTAACACCTTCGATCGCACCAGATATATCAGTTCTTGGAGAATCAAACTTAAATGAGTCCTTTTTGTTAGATGTAGTTGATATACTCTGAAGTTGAGTGCCGAAAACAAAACTCTTGGTGCCTATTCCTCGTTCGTTAAAAAACTCTGGAAGCTCTTTAATCCACCTCTGTAATTCAAGTTTCTTAGCCGTGCTATCTTTTCCAAACCATTGAGATGAAGTACCATCGTGAACTAAAATTATCCTTGATGGTTCTATTTCTTGACTTATAGACCTAATTAATGGCTCTAATAGAAGAAAGCATAGAGTTCCTAAAATAATAAACCTTAACACCCCTAATCCCCAACGCAACCATGATTGTGACGGTCTATCCGACCCCATTGCGTACCTGAGTAGAGCAAGGCCTAATGCAACACATCCTCCTAAAACCCATTTCCACAGTGGAGCGTTTACCTGAATATCAGTCAATAAATCGTGCATCAAAAATTCTTATGCAGTTATCATTCCACCACAAACGTTTAAAGTTTGGCCTGTGACATACGAAGACATATCGCTGGCTAAGAAAATGCACGCATTAGCTACATCCTCAGGTGTTCCTCCTCGTTTCAAAGGGATGGTGTTACACCAGCCTTGAACAGTGTCCGGGTCTAACTTCGCAGTCATTTCTGTTTCGATAAATCCAGGTGCTATTGCGTTACATCGAATGTTGCGTGAGCCTAGTTCAAGAGCAATAGATTTAGTAAAACCAAGTATGCCTGCTTTAGATGCGGCGTAATTAGCTTGGCCTGCATTACCTTGAACTCCTACAACTGAACTTATGTTTATGATTGAGCCAAATCTAGCTTTTAACATCGTTTTTAGAACGGCTTTAGTGAGGTTGAAGCAGCTCTTGAGATTTACGTTAATAACGCGATCCCATTGGTCTTCGGACATTCTCATTAGTAAAGTATCGTCAGTAATTCCCGCGTTATTTACGACAATATCTATTGTGCCGAATGCCTCTAAAACTTCTTTTACTAGAGATTCTGCATCCGCCATCTTAGAAGCGTCAGATTTGAATCCCTTCGCCATTCCACCATCAGATGTAAGTTCATTTTCAAGCTCTATTGCCTTCTCCTCTGAGCTGCGGTACGTAAAAGCGACGGAAGCTCCTTGAGCTATGAACGACTTGGCAATAGATTTACCAATGCCTCTTGAAGCACCTGTAATTATTGCGATTTTTCCTTGTAATAACATATTTATTCTGGTAAAATATTTGCTGCCTTAGCGATCATTTCTGCGATGTCTTGTACATCAACTGTATTTGATTTTTCTGCGGACTTCACACCATCTGTCATCATAGTGTTGCAGAATGGACATCCAGTAGCAACCACGCTTGCTTTTGTCTCGAGAACATCTTCAGTACGTTCGTCATTGATTTCCTTTTTCCCTTTTTCTGCTTCCTTGAACATTTGTGCTCCACCTGCTCCACAGCATAGCCCTTTAGATTTACAGCGTTTCATCTCAACAAGCTCAGCATCGAGTGCTTCGATGACAGAGCGGGGAGCATCGTACTCACCATTTCCTCTGCCTAAATAGCATGGATCGTGGAAGGTAATTCGCTTTCCTTTAAAGGGGTGTTCGTCAGCAAGTGTTAGTTTTCCATCAGCAATTAATGTTGCTATAAACTGGCTGTGATGCATTACTTCATATTTCCCTCCGAGCTCAGGGTATTCGTTCCTCATGATGTTAAAGCAGTGAGGGCAGCCTGTAACAATTTTTTTTATTCCGTAGCCGTTTAGGACGGAAATGTTTGCTGCAGCTTGCATTTGGAATAGAAATTCGTTTCCAGCTCGCTTAGCAGGATCACCTGTACAGCTTTCCTCTGACCCGAGTACAGCAAAACTTACTTCAGCATGATGTAATATCTTTGCAATTGCTTTGGTTATGCTTTTTGCTCTATCGTCAAAACTACCAGCACAGCCAACCCAGAAAAGAACATCAGGAGTTTTTCCTTCGGCAGTCATTTCCGCCATTGTATGAACTTTAAAAGTATTCATTGTTTATGCTTCTTTAATCCAATCTCCTCTGCTCGCAGCGGGGAAAGCCCACGGAGCACCGTTATTTTC
>JABISU010000176.1 GCA_018700255.1 Flavobacteriales bacterium
AGCCGGGCTACCGACGAATTGGTTGATGAGTGTTTTGAAGCAGTTAACGACAGGAATAAAGTTTTACGAATCCTTTCCATTGCAAAATCTGCGATTAGACACAATATGGAGAATGATCTACCTGCAATGAATATACCAGTTTGCCTTATTTGGGGTAAAAATGACATAGTGACTCCACCGGAAGTTGCCGAAGCATTTTTAAAAGGATTTCCTGATGCAGATCTATTCTGGATAGATAAATGTGGGCATGCTCCTATGATGGAACATCCTGAAGAATTTAATGTAATTCTCGATGAGTGGTACTCTCATAGAGGTATAGGTATTAAGCGATAGTACATGGTAATCAGATCTGTTGATTTTGTAAAAAGTAGCGCTCATCCTAGAGAGTGTCCAAGTATGGATAGGCCTGAATACGCATTCATTGGAAGGTCTAATGTGGGCAAATCTTCCCTTATTAACATGGTAGTTGGTAGGACTAGCATAGCTAAAATTTCAAGTACACCTGGTAAGACACAGCTAATAAATCACTTTGATATTAACGGTGATGAAATAGCAGAAAAGGCTGGGGAAACGTCTTGGTATCTAACAGATTTGCCAGGGTTTGGATATGCGAAAATTAAAAAATCTGAGAGAGTGAAATGGGAGAGGACGTCAAAGCAGTTTTTAGAGGGCAGAAAGAATTTAATGTGCACTATGATGCTCGTTGACTCTAGATTACCTCCCCAAAAAGTTGATCTTGATTTTATGGCTTATATGGGTGAGGTGAAGCTTCCTTTCGTTCTTGTATTTACAAAAGTTGATAAGCTTAATAAGACTGATCGTGCAGAATTTCAATCTAAGTATGAAACTATTATGCTTAAGCAGTGGGAAAAGATGCCGCTTATTTTTATTACAAGCGCCGAGAAGGGAGATGGGAAAGAAGAGCTGTTAAACTTTATTGAGTCAACAAACGTATTATTCTGATTTTGTCGGATTTTCCTCTACCCCTTCTTCATTCGCGGCTATAATTCCAATTCGTTTAGCAAGTTCACTAGTAAATCCTCTCATTGCTTCAGCATGGCCTTTGTCTGATGTGGCAGTTTCTAAAGTATTTGCAAGGGTCATCATGCTGTCGCAAATGAATCGCTTCATCTCATCGACGCTCATATCCTTAGTCCAGAGGTCCATATTCATAGATGTTCCGTCTTTCTCGTCCCACATTGCAAGAGACATTGCTTTCGCTTGCCTACTCTTAATATCTCCACCTTCGGCTGACCAAACTATATCAGTTGGCACATGATTTTCATCTGTACTAACCTTGATTGTAATGATGTTTTCTGACATAATGCAAAATTAGCATTTATCTGTTACTTATCGCTCAGGTCGGTAAGATTTAAGGAATGGAATATAATCGGTCTCTGAAAATAGCTGCTCTGCTGAAATTCCAGGATTTTGCTCCATAAAATTCTCAACAATTCTAAGCCCCATCCATACGCCTAATCGGTCAGGACTTTCTTGAGGTATGGAGCCAAATTTGGTAAATGGACCATCTGTTAACCAGCGGTGGAATACCGTGCGATTTGTTTCGAATAGCACATTAGCAGGTTGAAGTTCTAACCAAATAGCGGTTTCATTTGCCTTAGCCCATTCTAAATCCTCTGGAGTCCAATCCATAAGTACATGCTCAAATTGTTCAGGCATACATTTACCTAACAGCCACAACACTTTCCCCCAGTAAAGAATGTCATCTATACATTTTTCTCCCGTGTACCCTCTATTGATAAAGTGAACAAGCATCCATCCTTTCATTACATCTGCAGCCATTAAGTCTGGGTGCATTCTAAGTTGCTGGTATTTAGGAAATCTATCTGGAGGCAAAAGCTTTAGTATGGGATGTTCAGGACCTAAAAACCACTCTAACCCCACTGCTACAAATTCATCTCGCGGGTAGACAGCGAAATTGAAACCGCTATTCATCCAGATAACTTCAGGAATTATTACGTCGGGCATAAATACATGAAGTCTCTTAAACCCGTTTTCAAGATCTAAAGAAACGCCCCTTAAAAATTCAGGATCCCCAGAAGTTGAGTCAATTGCTAAAAGAGTTTCTCTTGTGTCAGGGTGTGCCACAAAACCCTTCAGTTTGTCAACGGTTTCAATTGATTGAGAACTCCCTATTTTTAAAATATCCTCACAATAATCTGTTAGAAATAATTTGTAATTATGTCTCAGTTGAATAAGAGAACTAGAGTCATTTTCAGATAGATTTTGAATTTCCCGGTTAAAATTTCTAACAGAAAAATCAGTAGGGAGAGTAATCTTACTCACATCGACTGTCCATTTATCTTCCGTGCAAGACGATAATGTTATAAAGGATATCAGTATTAAGCCTATCAGAGATGTAACTTTGTTTCTTGTCCACAATGAACATGTCAAAAAAGTGGTACGACTTTCGCTTG
>JABISU010000165.1 GCA_018700255.1 Flavobacteriales bacterium
TCACTCTCTGTTGCAACCTCAGAGACCTATAATGATAAAAGAACTGGGGAAAAGACAACCCGCACTGAGTGGCATAAAATAACTCTGTGGAGAGGTCTAGCTGAGACTGCTGAAAGATTTCTACGAAAAGGTTCCCAAGTGTACATAGAAGGTAAGCTAAGAACAAAGGAGTGGGAAGACAAGCAAGGTGTAACTCACTACTCAACTGAAATTGTGGGGGACAATATGCAGATGTTAGATAAAAAAAGCGATAATTCCTTACCGAAGTGATTATCTCCTTTATTTCATCCCCTTACCTCGAGACAGGGTTGATTGCCGTTCTTCTTTTTTTAAGTGCGCTGATTTCAGGGTCAGAAGTCGCGTTCTTCTCTCTAAAACCCACTGACATTAGCTCGTTAGAGGAAGACTCTAAATCATCATCATCTAATGTATTAAAGCTTCTTAGAGAGCCCAATTATAAGGATGGCCCTAGACATCTACTTGCCACCATACTTGTTTTAAACAACTTAATTAATGTTGCTATTGTACTAATTGCAACGGTAACCGCTCAACAAATTTTCCCAGTTGACCCTAATAATCCCTGGATTGTTATAGGAATTCACGTAGCTGGAGTAACTCTACTACTTGTATTATTTGGTGAAGTAATCCCTAAATTATTTGCTACGTCACACAACGTCTTAGTAGCAAAATTTATGTCCCGCACACTTTTAGTTTGTAAAAAAATTCTTAAACCATTTTGGAAACCTTTAGTTTTAATCGGTAAAAGAGTAGATAAAAAATTTGTTCGCCCTCCAAAAGATATATCTGCTAAAGATCTTGAAAATGTACTCAAATTAACTGACAGTACTGAAAGGTCAACAGAGGAGGCGGAGATTCTAGAACGCATCGTCAAGTTTGGCGATAAAGACGCGAAACAAGTGATGACACCCAGAACGGATGTTACATCATTCACGCTTGAAGAGTCATGGCCTGTATTAAGGGCATCTGTAGTCGCAAGCGGATATTCAAGAATACCTATACACAAAGGGTCTATCGATGAAGTCGTTGGAGTTCTTCATGTAAAAGATCTTATACCTCTACTTAATTTAGATGCAGCGACTTGGAACAACCTCTTGCGTGAACCATTTTTCATACCTGAAAACATGATGATCGATGATTTACTTCTCGAATTCCAAACTCGAAAAGTTCATATGGCTCTTGTTGTTGATGAATACGGTGGCACTAGTGGCCTCATCACATTAGAAGATGTATTAGAGGAAATTGTGGGGGATATAACTGATGAGTTTGATGCCGAAGAAATAGCATATTCTCGTTTAGATAATATTACATATTTAATGGAGGGTAAAACTTCCCTAATTGATTTTTATCGAATTTTAAAACTTGACGAAGAGGTCTGGGAAGAAGCTAAGGGAGAAAGTGATACACTCGGGGGATTTATTATTGAGCAAGCTGGGAAAATACCACGTAAAAGAGAATATATCGTCTTTAACGGAGTTACTTTAATGATTGATGCCGGTAATAACAAATTGATAGATCGGGTTAAGATTATTCTTAAACCATTAAATCAGGAAGATGCTGAAACTTCTTTAAAAAGTGATAAACTCAAAGATGAATGAAGCAAATAAGATGTAATCTCATTTATGCCTTGTTGATTTCTGCTTTAATTGGATGTCACTCACCACCCATTCCTAGGCAAAAAGGATATTTTAAAATCACATTACCTAATCAAGATTTTATTATGGACACAACTAATTGTGGTTCAAGTTTTGAAATACCCATTTATAGTCATCTTGAGAAAGTAAACTCAGACAAGTCTGGTGAATCTTGTTGGTTTAATCTTAGGTTTTCCGACTTTAATGCAAGGCTTCATTGTACGGATGTTCCCATAAACAACAACCTTGAATCACTTATGATTGATGCACAGGAATTGGTTTTCAGTCATGACATGAAGGCAAGCGGAATTAGTCGAATTAGAGTTGAGGGAGCTGGCAAGAGTGGAAATCACACCACCGGAGTGCTTTATCACCTAGAAGGTCCTGTAGCAACACCTATACAGTTTTTTGTAACTGACAGTACTGATAATTTTCTAAGGGGGTCTCTCTATTTTGACCGTTCAATTAACTCTGACAGTACAGCTCCTGTAACAGATAGACTATTAAGAGATGTTGAACAATTAATGTCAACAATATCATGGGAGTGAAGCGGGTTTGGATTATCGAAAAAGGAAACTCTAGATGGAAAATCGGAGAATTTAACGATGACGTACTGATAAACGTTACAACAGCTGATGTAGAAGCCGAATTGATCGATTCAAATCTGCCTAAAGCTGACTCAAAGAGTATTGATATTCTTATTACGGGTAGCGGGAATTGGTCTAACGATACACTCGAATTATTAAAATCTAAAGGAAATGTCACCCAACTAAGACATGGAGATTCTCATCCTTTAAGAACAAACGTAACTAACCCTGGATCATTAGGGACAGATAGAGTTGCAAATTCCTTTGCGATACAAGAGGGTGTAATTGACGGTGCTCTTACATGTAATGCTTGGCTAATTGTCGATGTTGGGACGTGTGTTACGTTTGATCTAGTCGTTGATGGAACTCACTTAGGAGGAGCTATCTCTCCAGGTATTTCTTTGAGACTTGATTCTATGAGAATCGGCACTGCAGCGTTGAAGGGGGTAAAGAAGGATTTCTGGAATAAAAAAGCCCCTTTTAAAGGTGAAACGACTGGATTATCATCCGAAGAAGCTCAAATCAAAGGTGCTGCAGACGGAATTAGCGCAGAAATAATCGGAAGATGGGAGGTCTTAAGAGAGCAGTATAGCGGGATTGGGGTTATTTTAACAGGAGGTGACAGTTCGTTTTTGGAACTCGGCCGAGTAGAGCCGAAATTCGCAGATTCAAATTTGACCCTCAAAGGGTATTATGCATTATTTCCACATATTTAAGAGTCAAAATGATTAACGTAAACAAATGCATTGTTGCGATGGCTCTTTTGTGTGCTTTTGCGTTCAGAGATGTTGCAGCTCAAGAAACTGAGCCATCACCATGGTCTAGGTTTGGAATGGGGCTTACAATTCCGACTTTATCATCTCCTCAACTCATGATGGGAGGGGTAAGTTCACCCATTATTGATGGATATGTTATTAACCCTGACCAACCAGCCTCGGCGGCCAGCTGTGTGTCAACACTGTTCCAGTCTTCAATTCACCTAAATCACTCTAACATGAGAGAAGGTGATTCTACTGAAACTGTAAATTACGGTTCACCAGGTGGAATAAATCTAGTTGTGAAGAAACCCGGAGGTTCTTCAGCTGTAATGATGGGAGTTATTCCTTATTCGTCTAAAGGATATAATGTTTCAAGAACAGTTGAAACTGACACGCTCATGGGTAATTATAGGGAAAGTTACACAGGATCTGGAGGTACAGCTAAAAGCTATTTAGGTGTTGCTCACTCTTTTAAGGGTAATAAATGGCTTCCTGCAGGGAATGCTGATAGTGTACTTGTTGGAAATCGAGCTGTTTCTTTAGGCGCTCAGGTTAGTCTTCTCTTTGGGGAAGTTATCTCAACCGCTCGGTTGAATATTGAAGATGTGACCTACCTAGACAATCGTACAAGATCATCTATGAGACATCGATCCCTTGGCGGTTTATTAGGAATTCAGGCTTTTCAACTATTGTGGGCTAACTATGATAGTGAAAGGAATTTTAAAGGAAGTGCTAGTCTATATGTAGGTGCTACTTACGCTCCGGAGGTAAACCTTTTTACTGACCACGAAAAAACCGTTGAAACAGTTCAGTTATTAAATAATGTTGAAACTGTAATTGACACAGCTTCTTACACAAGTTTACTCGATGCTCAAGGGCGTATGCCTTCTAAATACTCAATAGGTGGAGCTATAGTTTTTGAAAGCGCGAATGGAAGAAGAGTCTTACTAGCTGCTGATTTCATGGAAGAAGATTGGACTGTCGTATCTGAATCTTTTAATGAAATTGACATCCTAGAGGGTGAGGCAACATGGGCAGTAGCATCTCGTTCGTCTTTAGGGTTCACTTTAAAGCCCCGAACAGATAGAAGTAATAATAATATTCTATCTCGTTCAACTTTTAAATCTGGGTTTGCATTAGATCTATATCCTATTTCTTTTAAAGGAAACCAACTACATGGCTGGAGAGCTTCTGCAGGAGTAACTATTCCGCTAGAAGGAAGCAGGTCTACTAGCAGAATCCACTTTGGAGTTGAAATGGGACATCGGGGAGTCGGAATTGATAATGGCACAGTTTTCGAAGAGTCTCTTGAAGAATCACTATTTAGTATGCAATTTGGAGTAACATTAGCTCCGTTTTTTAAAAATCTATGGCTTACGCCTAAACTTTACGATTGATTAACCTCATGAATACAATTAAAAATATTTTTATTATCCTTATTATTGCTTTACCCACAAGCTTTTTAGCACAGAATGGAAACAAATACGGAGAAACTGAGAATGAGCAGATTCGATGTAAGGAGGCGCTAAGTGTTTACAAGAGTTATAATAAGCAAAAGAATTATTCAGAAGCTTATCAGCAATGGGAAAAGGCTTGTGATTTATGCCCTGATAGGGTTCAGGAATCTCTTTACTCGCATGGTGCTCTCTTCTTGAAGAACGAAATCAAGAATGCTGACCAGGTTGGTGATGAAACTCGAAAGGCTGTCCTAATAGATAGTTTAATGTGGGTTTATGATATGCGAATGGAACTTTTCCCTTCTACAACTAAAAAACCAAAGAATAGATGTGGTGTTTTAGGTCGTGCAGCATCAGACTTCTACAAATTTAACAAGGATTCTGCTGAGGTCGCTTTTGAGATGTTTAAGGAAAGCGTTGAGTGCCTTGAGGCTAAGAGTTCTGCATCAGTATTAAGTGGCTATTACGTAACTTCCTTCTATACAATGAAGGCCATCAATAAGATCGATAAAGTGGCTGGATTAGCTAGAAAAGCTGGAATGCTAACTGACTATCTTATGTTAATGGAGTACTGTAATACAGCAATTGCCGTTGCAGAAGAAGCTGGAGAAGAGAAAGACCTAAAAGGGTACACTAGGGCTAAAGCCAATATTGAAAAAACATTCATTGCCATTGCTCAGTGTGATGATATGGTTCCTGTTTTACAGGCAAGTGTTGAAGCTGACCCTGAAAACTTCGAATTAAAGAAAAAAGTTCTAAGCCTACTCACAAACAGAGAGTGTACTGAAAATGACCTGTTTCTACCTGTAGCAACTGCTATTTACGATCAAGAGCCTAGCGCTAAAGCTGCTTATGCAATCGGAATGAGCTACGCAAAGCTATCAAAGTTAATTGAGAGTTTCGATTACATGGAGGAAGCTGTATCTCTCTGTGATAGCTGTCCCGAACAGGCTACTTACTTACTTAAAACAGGTCAAATCGCAAGTGCCTTAAAGAAATCAAATACAGCCCGTCGCTATGCTAATCAACTTCTTGCACTTGAGCCTGCAAACGCTGATGCAATTATGCTTATCGGCGATGCTATTGCAAGTGCATCGAACTCTTGTAATGATGGAGCTCTTGGGAAACGATCCGTTTACTGGGTTGCGCATGATTACTATAATCGTGCAAAAAAAATGAACCCTGAACTTACTGAAAAAGCAGACAAGAGAATGAGTAAAGTGTCTAAACAATATCCAACAATAGACCAAGTCTTTTCATTAGGTCTTCAAGCTGGTGGTACTTTTACAGTGAAAGATGTTGCAGGTTGTCCATGCTCAGGAGAAAGTACAATAATTAGAGTACGTTAATGGCTCGCGAATACAGTATTAAAATCTCTCTACTTTACTGTGTTTTCATAGTAGCAACAGGATGTGATGTGGATGATCAACTCACAGAAGCTAACCCAGGTGACGAGTATGATAAATCGCATTCAATTCAAGTAATTATTGATGGTTCGTTTCAATATTCTGAAAAAGGTGAAGTTCGAAATGTATTAGAGGCTGGAAAATTGGAGCGGTTTGAAAATAACGACATTTGGCAGGTTGATGAGGGGTTTACACTTTATATTGAAGGAGATAGAATTACAAATCGAGCAAAATTAAGTGGCGGGCGAGGGACATACGATTCTAAGACAGGACATCTAATTGCACGTGACGGAGTATTACTCGTTAATAGCGAAGGAGACAAACTAAAGACTGAATATCTAGTTTGGTCTCACGACTCAGATAAAGTTCACACGAATAGATCCGTGAGCGTAGAGACAGCAACTGGGGTGATTTTCGGTAATGGGTTAGAGGCAGATGGCCGTTTTGAGAATTATAAAATACTCGAGCCAACAGGATCTTTCGACTTACCTTGACTATCTTTAAAAGAATGGAGCCTAAAAAAGTTTTATCAGTTACACGTGCCGCAGAAAAATTTTGGCTGTTTGCCGCAATTTCAGCGATACTTGTAACGTGTTATTTTATTTATACTGAGGGTTGGGAAGAGAATAAATTTATGCCTTTAATCCCTGTGCTTACAGTATTATGGTATTTTATTAGACGTACATTTAGAAAAAGGTTGGAGCTCGATATAGATGAATCCAGTAATCAAAACAACTAATAATAACAATGGACCCTGACCCCTCCAGTTCTATATTAATAATACTTATTTCGCTTGCTGCTTCCGCGTTCTTTTCCGGAATGGAAATGGCGTTCGTTTCTGCCAATCGACTACAAGTTGAACTTGACTCTGATCAAGGCTGGCGCGGTAGACTCGTTTCAAACTTTGTCAAAAGGCCTCAACTATTTATTTCAGTAATGTTAGTGGGCAATAACATTGCTCTTGTTGTATGTGGTATGGAGTCTGGAGCTTTAATAAGCCGGCTTTTATTCAATGCAAACGATTGGCTATCTGCATCTTCTCCTATTGTGGCTCTTTCAGTCCAAACTATTTTAACCACCATTATTGTCATTGTTACTGCCGAATTTATTCCTAAATCATTTTTCCATAGAGATCCAACTCTTTGGTTAAATCGATTCAGTATTCCCCTCACCATTATTATTTTAATATTAGCCTTGCCAGCACTTGCCGTTATGGGACTCAGTCTCATTTTCTTATTTCCTTTTGTAACAAACAGGATTGAAGCTGGCAATAGAGGGTTTGGCTCTACAGATTTAGATCATTTCCTTGAATCCGCCAGTGATAAGATGATTCCTGAACAAGAACTTGAGCACGAACTTGAAATTTTAAAGAATGCTCTACGATTGAGCTCCGTACAAGCTCGAGATTGTTTAGTCCCTCGAAATGAGGTTGTAGCTGTTTCTAAAGACACTTCAATAGATGAAATTCGAGATCTTTTTACATCAACTGGACTATCTAAAATCGTTATCTACGAAGAGGATATTGATAACATTATAGGATATTGTCATGTAAAGGATTTATTCAGCCTACCCAAGTCAATTAATAAAATTGTGCTTCCTACATTCTACATACCAGAGCCAATGGCGGGTGATGTATTGTTGAAACAGTTTATGCGTCGCCGCAGATATTTAGCTGTTGTACTTGATGAATTTGGTGGTACGGCGGGCATCTTAACAATGGAAGATATTGTGGAGGAATTACTAGGAGAAATCGAAGACGAACACGATGTAGATATCTTAACTGAGGAAGAAATAGGTAATAATACATGGCTCTTATCAGCTCGTCATGATGTAGAGCATCTGAATGATAAATTTAATTTAAACCTGCCACTTGACGACGCATACGAAACCCTGGGAGGCTTAATTATACATATGATTGCGACGCTCCCTGAAGAGGGTGCTATCATCAATATTAACGATTGTAAAATCACCGTAAAGAAGGTTGAATCAACAAGAATAAACGTAGTTGAGTTACAATTACTTTGAGTGGCTTTAATTTGTTATCTTCGCGCACCTGATATAAAAATGTCTTTACTATGGCTATGATTGAAAATATTCGCAACCGTCAAGGTTTGCTAATGGTGTTCTTAGGGATTGGTATGCTTGGATTCTTAGTCCCATTTGATGCTGTTCTCGCTTTAATGGGCCAAGGAGCTGCTACTGAAGTCGGATCTGTTGACGGGGTTAGTATTACAGCTCAAGAATATCAAATTGCAGTTCAGAAGCGCAGAAGTTTAGGTTTCTCTGGTGACCAACTACAAGACGAGGTTTGGCAAGACATTACATCTGCAATTTATATGGATGATGTGTTTTCTGAAGTTGGGATGACAGTTTCTGACAAAGAATATCAAGAACTGCTATTCGGAGATATAGCCTCTCCTTATATGTCTCGTGCTTTTTACAGCAACGGAGATAACAAAAGAACTTGGGTTCAGAATTTTCAGAATATGCTTACCACACCTCAGGGTAAAGCTAATTTTATGAATTACAAGAGTGTTATTGTTTCAAAGCGTAAAAAAGAAAAATTTGAGTCTCTTGTTCAAGCCGGAGCTTATACTTCAGAACTTGAAGGTAAATTTGATTACACACACACTGAGCGAACTGCCAAGTTTAAATATGTTGTTAAGCTCTTTAACTCTATTGCTGACAGCTCGGTAGATGTAAGTAACAGGGATATTCAAGCATTCTATGCTTCTCATAAAGATGAGAAGAAATATAAGCAAGCTGAAGGTAGAGATATTACAATTGTTAAGATTCCAGTTGGAGCATCTGAAGGAGATGTTGAGTCTATTTATGCAGAACTGAATATTTTATCAAGTGAGTGGGAGTCTGCTGAAGACGCAACTGAGTTTGCTAAACAAAACGGAACTGACAATCCAATTAACACAATTAGATTTGCTGATGTCGAGACTGATATTACGGAATCAACTTTCTTTGATGTTAGTATTGGAACAGTTGTAGGTCCATACCAAAAAGGTGAATCTATTATTATTGCAAACGTACTAAGCCGCACTATGGTTCCAGACACTGCAGCGAAGGTTAGACACATTCTTCTCCAAGCTAAAGACGTTAAGGACGCAAGTGAAATGGCTGTTCTAAATTCTAAAGGTGACAGCTTAGTTAGACTGTTAAAAAATGGTGCTGACTTTACAGATTTAGCTTCGCGCTTTTCTGATGATCCCGGCTCTAAAACTAACGGAGGAGTATATGACTTTTTTCCACAAGGACAAATGGTAAAAGAGTTTAATGACTTCAGCTTTAACAAACGTATCGGTACAATTGGATCGGTTGAAACGAGCTACGGAATACACGTTATCGAAGTTTTAGATCGTCGTAAAAAAGTTGAAGAAGTTGAAGTTGCGATGATTGTTCGCTCTTTAGAGGCTTCTGATAAGACAAAGCGTGATGCTTATGCTGACGCTAATGAATTTGCAATTGAGTCAACTGACAAAGAATCTCTTATTTCATCAGCTAAAGATGCAGGCTACACCTCAAGCGATATTAAAAACGTAATTCGCAAAGCAACATCTCTTGCTGGATTACTTGACGCTGGTGAACTTGTGAACTGGTCATACGGCGCAGAGGTAGGTGATATAAGTCATCCTATTCTAATTGACGATAACTACATTGTTGCAATTCTTACTATTTCGAAAGAAAAAGGTGTCCCAGCGTTTGTAGATATTGAAGACAAGATGATAGCTGGAGCTACACAAGAAGCAAAAGGTAAATATTACGCTTCCCTAATGAATGGAATTAACCTTGAAGAGGTAGCTAGTGCTGTGAATTCCACTGTGAAAACAGCTCAAAATGTGAATCTAAATAAAGCAATAATAACTGGTAGTGGCGCTGCTGCAGAGCCTGAGGTGACAGGGTTAGCCTTTTCTATTCCTGTGGGAGAGATGTCAAATGCGATTATTGGAAATCATGGGGTTTGGGTTATTGCTCCTGAGAGCATAACTGAAGCTGAAGAGAAAACCGATTTCCTTTCTGAGCAAAGTGCATTAGCTACAAAAGCACGTTCAGGTTTATCTCTTGCGATTACGAATGCTATCCGTGACGAGTCAAACGTTACTGACAACCGTAATTAAAAGACAGGGCTCTTAATTTATAACTCAAGAAGGCAACTATCTCTACAACATATGAATCGAGAGTCTTGAGTTAGAGTTTTATTGTCAATTAATGTGTATTCAACCTGATTTGATTGCACATCACAAAGGCATCGCGTCTTATCTTGTCGCCGCAATGGAAAAACATATAGTTATTGGAGCTTCAGGCCAACTTGGAATTGAGCTTATCATAGGTATGCAAGCCAGGTATGGCGTTAATGCAGTGGTCGCTTGTGATATTATAAAATCAAATGACAAAGATGTAAATAAAAGTGAATTTATTTCACTCGACGCAACTGATATCGATTCTGTGAGAAAAATCCTAAAGACAGGTGAGTTTACTCATGTATATCATTTAGTAGCAATGCTTTCAGCAAAGGGGGAGGAAAACCCTATTGCCGGTTGGGATTTAAACATGAAATCACTATTAAACGTATTAGAGTGCGCTAAAGAAGGATTTGTGAAAAAGGTTTTTTGGCCTAGTTCTATAGCAGTTTTTGGACCAAATGCCCCTAAAATAAAAACATCCCAAGATACTTTTTGCGACCCTACAACTGTTTATGGCGTTTCTAAAGTTGCAGGAGAATTGTGGGCAAAATACTATTTTGAGCACTACGGAGTTGACGTTAGAAGTGTCAGATATCCAGGACTTATCGGTCACCGGTCTAAACCTGGAGGTGGCACAACTGACTATGCTGTTGAAGCTTTTTATTGTGCATTAGATAATAAACCGTTTGTTTGCTATTTAGATAAAGATGAGGCTCTTCCAATGATGCACATGGATGATGCTGTTAGAGCAACTCTTGATATTATGGAAGCTCCTAGTGAAAATATTAAAACTAGGACTTCTTACAATCTTTCTGGTTGTTCATTCTCTCCTTCTGAATTAAATTACGAACTTTCTAAGTTTGTCAGTAATTTCATTCCCGAATACAATCCTGATTACAGACAAAAAATAGCGGCGTCTTGGCCAGATAGTATTGACGATTCTGAGGCGAAAAACGATTGGGGATGGGAGTCTGAATTCAGTACTTCTAAGCTTGTGAAGCATATGCTAGATGGGTTAAAATCTATAGTTTAGTTTTGTAAAGTTACAAGGATAAAAAAGACAACAAATGCAACCACTGCAAATTCAAAATAGCCTAACACGTAAGAAAGAGGTATTTAAGGCTCTTAATTCTCCTCATGTAGGGATGTGTGTTTGCGGACCAACTGTTTACAGCAATGTTCATTTAGGTAATGTTAGGACATTTCTTTCATTCGATATTATTTATCGATACCTCAAATTTATCGGATATAAAGTTAGATATGTACGGAATATTACGGATGTAGGTCACCTAGTTGGTGATACCGACGAAGGTGAAGATAAAATCGGGAAAATGGCGAGACTTCAGAAACTCGAACCGATGGAGATTGTCCATAAGTACACCAACGACTTCCATGATGTAATGCGAGTCTTTAACATTCTAACTCCTTCTATTGAACCGACTGCAACTGGTCACATTATCGAGCAGATTGCTTCTATTGAGAAGATTATCGACAACGGATATGGGTATGAGGTAAATGGAAACGTTTACTTCAGCGTACGAACTTTCAGTGAAGATTACTCTTACGGAGAGCTTTCAGGAAGGAAAATAGATGAACTGATGAGTAACTCGCGCGCACTTGACGGGCAGAGTGAAAAGAGAGATCCTCTAGATTTCGCCCTTTGGAAGAAAGCAGATGAGACACATCTTATGAGGTGGCCTTCGCCGTGGGGGGTAGGGTTCCCAGGTTGGCATTTAGAGTGCAGCGTTATGAGCACAAAGTATCTCGGAGATAGATTCGATATTCACGGAGGAGGAATGGATCTGAAATTCCCTCATCATGAGTGTGAAATAGCCCAAAACGTTGCTGCCAACAAAACTGAGAACCCGGTAGGCTACTGGATTCATGGAAACATGCTAACTGTAAATGGCCGTAAAATGTCTAAATCTGAGGGAAATGGTTTCACTCCCGAAGAATTAATTACAGGAAATCATCAACTTCTCAAAAGAGGATACTCACCAATGACGGTTAGATTCTTTATGATGATGGGCCACTACGCTTCGACTTTAGACTTCTCTAATGACGCATTAATAGCTGCTGAAAAAGGGCTTTCTAAACTTACAAATGCAGTTGAAGCGCTAGGTAAACTCGAAGGATCGATTGAGTTAAATCAGGATGTCGACGTGGCGGAATTGTCACAAAAATGTTATGACGCTATGAACGACGACTTCAACACACCTATGCTGATTGCGATATTATTCGAAGGCGTGAAGTGGATTAACTCAGCTACTGACGGAAGAATTTCTCTTAGTAATGACCAAATCTCAGCCCTCAAATCGCTCTACTCTGACTTTGTAAATGACGTGCTCGGGCTTTCGAATGAAGCTTCCGAAAATTCTCAGACTGGTGCTGAGGGTAATGAAGATATCTCAACCAACTTGTTAGATCTGCTCGTTGAATTAAGGTCTGATGCTAAAGCAAACAAAGATTACGCCGGAGCAGACAGAATTAGAAATACGCTAAGTAATATGGGGATTTCGATTAAAGACGGAAAAGACGGAAGTAGCTGGAGTCATGAATAGATTGAAAAACTTGGTAGTAGGAGTTTTAATTTTAAGTGGAGTCATTTGTGGATGCGAGAGTGATGAAGGTGGTAAGGAGCGAGTTGTAGAGGTTGAGGCGGGGCGAGATAGCGTGGAGGTGCCTGAATTTTCAAATGATTCGGCCTACATCTACATTGAGCGCCAGGTCGCCTTTGGACCGAGGGTGCCTAATTCTGTGGAGCACGATAATTGTGGTGAATGGTTAGCCGATGAGCTAAGGCGACATGGCGCGGACGTTATTGTACAGAAAGGGAAATCAAAAGCTTTTGACGGAAAAATTTTAGAGCTATCAAATATAGTGGGGCAATACAATCTCGACTCCAAGAATCGTATTATGCTTTACGCGCATTGGGATACGAGGCCATTTGCTGACAAGGATATTATCCGAATAAATGAGCCTATTGACGGAGCCAACGATGGAGGATCTGGAGTAGGGGTTTTACTAGAAATTGCTAGACAATTGGGAGATAAAGCTCCAAACATAGGAGTAGATATAATCTTCTTTGATGGTGAAGATTACGGAGCGCCAGAGGGAACTCCTTCTACGAGCACGAGTTATTTGGAATGGTGTTTAGGGAGTCAGCTTTGGGCTAAGCAGCCACATCGGTATGGGTATAGGGCGAGATTCGGAATTCTATTAGATATGGTGGGGGCAAAAGATGCCGTTTTTAATAGAGAAGGAACCTCAATGAGGTATGCGCCAAGTGTAGTGAGAAAGGTTTGGTCTAGAGCTGAAAAATTAGGGTACGGGAGATGGTTTCAAAATAGGGAAACGCCAGCTACAATTGACGACAACCTCTTCGTAAGCGAATTGGGTGGCGTACCGAGTGTAAATATTGTAGACTACAGGATGAACGTGATACCCATGGGGTATGGTCCATTCCACCATACTCATGCCGACAATATGGACGTGATTGACCGATCTACGCTCGAAGCTGTAGGAAAGACCGTTCTTTCTATTGTTTACAGCGAGTAAAAGCCAGAATAATTATCGCTCACCTTTGAACTGATCTAGGAA
>JABISU010000063.1 GCA_018700255.1 Flavobacteriales bacterium
CATAGAGCTTAGCCATAAATTGCTTAAAGTTCTTTGATCCTGGGCTAAAATTTTTTGTTCCGGATTTCATTTTCTTTTGTTTTTTTTAAGTTTAATAATTGATCATTAAACTATGGTTTCAGGTATTTTTTTTTATTTAAGCAGATTAATTCCACTCTTCTTTAGGTCCAGATTTACCACGTCCTAAGTAAGACATTACAGATCGAAATCCAATAAATGCTTTAGCGGTATCACTGTATTCAAACGATCGGGTTCCAGTTTGGCAATAATATCCAATATCTTTCCATGAACCACCACGAGTTACTTTTCTATGAAGGGCAGCAGAGTCGTCGATCTTAGCATGGTAAACATAATCAGGAGCTAAGTCGAATGCGAAATCATACACAGTTTCATCAAAAGCAGTGTTAGTCCACTCAGCAACGTTTCCAGACATATTGTAGAGTCCATAATCATTAGGGCTGTATGACTCAACAGGAGCTGTATAGGCATTAGCATCCTCTACATAGTCACCTCGCATAGGTTTAAAATTAGCTAAAACACATCCTTGTTCGTTACGAATGTATGGTCCACCCCATGGGTATGGTGCAAGGTTACGACCTCCACGTGCTGCATATTCCCACTCTGCTTCAGATGGAAGGCGAAATTTTTGAATATAGGTTTGACCTTCTTGCTGCCTCCACTCATTCATGATTTGAGTTCTCCAAGCGTTGAAAGCTACTGCTTGACCCCAAGTTACCCCTACCACAGGGTAATCATCATATGCTGGATGCCAAAAGTAGTTTTCTGCTAACGGTTCATTATATGAATATGTGTAATCATGAACCCAAACTAAAGTGTCAGGGTAAACATTAATAGTTTCCTCAACAACAAATTGTGATCTATCAGAATACCGTTGAACTGAATGCAGTTGGTTTAATTCATTAACCTCTCCATACTCTTCATCTCTTGCATCTTTGTTCGCAGCTTTCCCAATGTTAAACCAGTAATACCTGTAGTTAAGTTTACGAGTATCGATTTCCTTTCTGTTGTAGAATCTATCAGATCCTTGAAGGTAGTACTCATCGTAAAGAACCTCGAAAATATCTTCATCTGTCCAATCAATAGGCTCTTCCCAATTTAAGACATAACCCTTGTCAATAAATCGATCAAGCTCAATACCAGCTTCATTTTCCGAGTAGAAATAACGTTCATCATCATTCTCAGCTAATGTGTTTAAGAATAGTGAATCTCTTACATAGTTAACAAATTGACGATATTCATTATTTGATATTTCATGAACATCCATGTAAAATGATGGTATAGTAACAGTTTTTGCACGTGTGTTAAGGGCGTAGGGTACATCTTGATCACTTGGTCCCATTGTAAAGGATCCGAAGTGGATATAATTCATACCGTATGGGTTAGCTTGATCCCAGTATTCTCGAGGGTTAACCCCTACGAGTTCGCCTTGTGGTCCCATATAGCATCCAGAAAGCAGAACTGGAATTATGAGTATCAGA
The DNA here is from genome assembly GCA_018700255.1 of Flavobacteriales bacterium. Next base: position 1,500 of record JABISU010000063.1, read on the forward strand.
AGAAACTTGTTCATATAGTAAATTATAGTAGTTTGTAATAATAAGGTACGCATAAAACGCCTTTAAGGTTTCTTTTATTATAAAACCCTTGGATTTGCGTACCTGTTTAAGATAGGTGTCGACTCAAATTTAAAACTGTAAGAGAGGAATACTTCATGAGATCCAGATGAAAACGACTGTAATTCTGATGTAGTCATGTCAAATGAATAACCAATTCTAAATAGTTGTTCTTTATAATTAGTAGCATCCTTATTTATCATTGAATATTGGAAACCAACGATTGGAGCAATTGCATCTCCAGGTCTCCATGAAACGCCAGCCCAAATCATTTCATTGTATAAAACGTTTACACTCATATCAATTGCCGATGCGTTTAAATCAGTTTTAGCAAGGATGTTAGTTCTTAGTACCAGTGCTTCTCCATCAAGAGGATAGTTATAACCACCCATTGCATATAAATGTCTTACAGGTTTAATACTCATTTCTGAGAACTCGGTTTCTGCTAGGTGAGTCATAGATAGCCCTGCGTAAAAAGTCTTAGGTTTAGAAATATAGATCCCGAAATCTACATCAATAGCCGAGGATGTGTTATCATCTTGAGGGATGGCGGGATCATTTTCCCAACCGTCTATAGCGATCCACTCAGTTCCAAACGATTTACTGAAATAGCTGACAGACATGCCTAAACTCATGACTGTGCCACTTGAAAATGGCGATAAGCTGTAAGCATATCCAAGCTTCATCATAGTATTACTTTCATGTCCAAGTTCATCTTGATAGAATTGAACTCCAAAGGCGCCAGGAATAAATCCAAGTTCACCATCAATATTCAAAAGTGATGTTACTGGTGATCGATCTAGTCCACTCCATTGATTTCTATAGAAACCATTGATGTTAGTTAAATCAGATTGTCCAGCCGCTGCAATGTTAGACATTACATGGTCCATGTACCATTGGGTGAACTGTGGGTCTTGTTGTGCACTCATAGAAGATGCAAACACGACTAAAAGAAGTGCAGATATATAGGTACGAATCATGTTAACTCGTTGGTTTTCAAAATTTTCACAGGTTTCGGCTTTCACCGAGTGTGGAAAGATACGGAATTTTTCTGATATCATCACGCTAGCTTTTGATACGTTCTCCACCATCTATCAGGTAATTCACCTTCAGAAGCCTCTTCATAATCTTCATATGAGCATGGCACAAGGTGGTGGTGATCTTTGTTATTTTTCTTAGAAGTTGGTATAGGTACATCCATCCACCATCTATCACTTCTTGATGATTTGTAGAACGCTACTTCATGATCTTGTCCCTGTAAATCAACCAAATATTTAGTGTATTCTTCGGCATCACATTTAGGGTAATCACCTGTTTGGCTAAAGATGCCATCAATCATATGCCATAATACTTGAGCTGCAAGATGAGATCCTCTTCCTCTATCATCTAGATCTGGGTTGTGCTCAAAAATACCAAGAGCCATCATTTTATCGCTAAGGCCAGCGTATCGGGCCAATTGGCAAAATTGAGAAGATGAGAAGCCATTTGGTCCAGCATGTGTGGAAGCAGGATGGTCAGAAGCCCTAATAGAAGATAGATCGAAGGATACTAAATCGGCATCTCTCAAAGTGGGCTCAATAAGTTTAGGGTTGTTGTGTGCTGCCCCAAGTCTAATTGCCTCAAACTGAAGCCTTTCAAGTAATTCTAATGTGTCAGGGTCAGTCAGATATCCTTGATGACCAATATTTACATAGTCAAATAAAAAGTTAGGTTCATGTAAAACAATTCGATTCATGAAGTTTCTAGACGTCTGTAACCCAGGGTCTCCACCAAAATCTAATCTAGAATCTATAGTTACAACATTCATAGGTCTTCCAACAGTCTCTAAGGCTGAATAAATTGAGTACGTTAAGTCTTGTCCACCTCCTAAAACAATCGGGATAATACCCATTTGTATTAACTCTGATATAAGATCGCTAACAGCTTTTTCTGTGTCAATACTCTCTAACCCAGCTCTAATGTCACCTAAATCAACAGTAGGGGCCCAACGAGTTGGTGGTGTAAGTCTGTAAAACCAATCTCTTATTGAATCTGGAGCAGCAGAACAACCTTCATTGTCACCGCTGTTTCGTCCGTCATTCACCCCGAAAATTGCTACTCTGCAACCTTCAATAGATGGTTGGTAATCAAAGCGATGTATTTCGATTCTATCAGCTATTCTAGCTGAACCCTCCGCATTGCTAAACACGGGTTGGTCAACAGGCTGTAATAGATCAAATATTCTTTCGCTCATTATTAAACATCAGTGTAAAAAAACACATTCGTACAATTTGTCACAAGTTTAAGCATACATATGAATGCAAAAACTACACTATCGTACTATCAGTTCACAGTGAATTGTTACTTCTTACCTTTTTGAGCTTTCTTTTTCTTTTGAGGACGTTTATCATGCTCGACTATAAGTTCCTGAGCACGAGTCCAATCAATGCCTTTGTAATCCTCATCTTTAGGTATTTTCACATTTTTCTTACCTGCTTTTATGAAAGGCCCCCAACGACCATTAATAATTCTAACGGTCTCATCTTCTTCAAAAACTTTTAATAAAGCGGCTGCGTCTGCGGCCTTTTTTTCTTCTATAAGCTCTATCGCCCTTGTTAATTCAATGGTATATGGATCATCATCGGAGTCTTTTTTAATCGAAACGAATTTGCTATTGTGAACTACATATGGCCCAAATCTTCCAATAGAAGTTGAGACAACCTTACCTTCATACTCACCAAGTTTGCGAGGGAGTTTGAACAGCATTAGGGCTTCGTCGAGTGTAATGGATCTGAGAGTTTGGGTAGGGCGAAGAGATGAAAATTTCTTATCTTCATCATCAGCCAATCCAAGTTGCGCCATCGGCCCAAAACGTCCAATTCTAACTAAGACTTGCTTTCCTGTAGTGGGGTCCATTCCAAGAATACGTTCGCCTGATTCTCTTTCACTCTCTAAAGCGTCATCCACTAATGTTTTAAATGGCTTGTAGAAATCTCCTATCATTTGCTGCCAATCCTTGCGACCTTCAGCAATGACATCAAATTGCGCTTCCACATCGGCGGTGAAATTATAGTCAACTATAGAGCTGAAATGCTTGAAAAGGAAGTCATTTACTACAATACCGATGTCAGTCGGAGCAAGTTTGTTTCTTTCTGCTCCAGTGTTTTCGGTTTCAGTAATAGAAGATATCTCAGTGCCATCAAGTTTAAGAACGCGATATTTTCTTGGTGTGCCTTCTCGGTCCGGAATCTCGACATAGCCACGGCGTTGGATAACGCTAATTGTTGAGGCGTATGTTGAAGGTCTGCCAACCCCTAATTCCTCAAGTCTTTTTACCAAGCTAGCCTCAGTGTATCTTGGTGGGTGATTTGCAAACTTTTGGGTAGCAATGATGTTGATTCTTGACATTGTCTCGCCATTTAACATGGCGGGAAGAATCCCTTTTGCATCTTCATCATTTTCGTCATCAGTACCTTCCAAATAAACCTTGAGAAATCCTTCAAAAGTGATCACTTCCCCACGAGCCACGAAAACTTCAGCATTCTTGCTAACATCTATTGTTACAGTAGTTTTTTCAAGTCTAGCATCGGACATTTGCGATGCAATAGCTCTCTTCCAAATTAGCGCATATAGTTTTTCTTCTTCAGCTTTTCCAACATGCTTGCTAACAGCAAAGTCTGTGGGTCTTATAGCTTCGTGTGCTTCTTGAGCACCTTTAGACTTGTTTGCAAAAGTTCTCCTTTCACAAAACTCAGCACCATAAGCAGATTTTATTGCGCCTGCAGCACTATCAAGAGCTTGGTTGCTTAAAGTTACAGAGTCAGTACGCATATAAGTAATACGACCAGCCTCATATAATTTTTGAGCCACTCCCATCGTGCGAGAAACAGAAAACCCTAGTTTTCTGAATGCTTCTTGCTGTAGTGTAGATGTTGTAAAAGGGGCTGTTGGTTTCTTCCTTGCGGGCTTAGTCTCTAAGGACTTAATTGAGTGTGTGCTTAAAGCACATTCTTTTAAAAACGCATCTACCTCCTCTTCTGTTTTAAAACGAGTTTTACATTCAGCCTTGAGGTTTTTACTTGCTTCGGTAGTGAACTCTCCTACAATTCTAAATTTAGAAGATGGTATATGAGCTTCAATCTCACGCTCTCTATTGACAATGATTTTAACTCCTACACTTTGTACTCTTCCAGCGCTAAGGCCGGGTTTAACTTTTTTCCATAAAACAGGACTAAGGTCAAACCCCACAATTCTATCAAGTATTCTCCTCGCTTGTTGAGCGTTAACTAGATCTTCGTCAACTGCACGAGGATTTTCAATAGCTTTTAAAATTGCGGATTTAGTTATTTCATGAAAAACGATTCGTCTTGTGTTCTCAGGTTTCAGATTTAATGCCTCTACCAAATGCCATGAAATCGCTTCTCCTTCGCGATCCTCATCAGTCGCTAACCAAACCATATCAGTTCCCTTCATCGCTTTCTTAAGCTCTGTGATAATCTTCTTTTTATCTTCACTTACTTCATACTTAGGGGTGAAGTTATTCTCTTTATCTATAGCTGTATCTCCCTTTGCTAGGTCACGTATGTGTCCAAAACTAGATTTTACTACGAAGTCCTTTCCGAGGTAACCCTCTATTGTTTTTGCCTTTGCAGGTGACTCAACTATGACAAGGTTTTTAGGCATTAGATTTAATTTTGGAGTACAAATAAAATAAAACTTTCGGCTATTTCGCTCTTTATGATCAATAACTTTTTCACTAAAACAGGTTACCCCTTTAGGGGTGACAATTTGTCACGCCCTTAATAACTAACTACATTTGCACAAAATCGGATAATGAGAGAAGGTGATTTAAATATTGATGAGTCAAGACAAGGTGAGGCTATTCATATTGAACAGCTTTCTTCACCCTCTACTGGTTTTAAGATGTTCTTAGAGAGTTATGGTTGTGCGATGAATTTTAGTGATTCGGAGATTATAGCTTCAATAATGAGTGACGTCGGTTATGTAACAACTAGGGATGAGACAGAAGCGGATTTAATCTTAGTAAATACTTGTTCTATCCGTGAAAAGGCTGAGGAAAGGGTTCGGAATAGGCTTAAGGAATTTAAGAGGTACAAGGTTAAAAACAAGCGACTTGTGGTGGGTATGTTGGGCTGCATGGCCGAACGGTTAAAGGAGAATTTATTAGACCAGGAAAAGCTTGTTGATTTGGTTGTTGGGCCTGATGCTTACAGAGATCTTCCGTCTCTTGTGAAGCAGGTGAATGGAGGTCAAAAGGCCGTAAATGTTCTTCTTTCCAGAGAAGAGACCTATGCTGATGTAAGTCCTGTAAGGTTAGATAATTCTGGAGTGACTGCTTTCATTAGTATTATGAGAGGTTGCGATAATATGTGTTCGTTTTGCGTAGTGCCTTTCACGCGTGGACGAGAGCGTAGTAGGGAGCCTAAGAGTATTGTGGCTGAAGCTCAAGCTTTGTTTAATCAAGGTTACCGTGAAGTCACTCTTTTAGGTCAAAACGTAGATTCTTACAAGTGGAACCTCGATATTAAAGGAATCATAAAAGATTCAGAGCAGCCAATTGTGCGATTTGCTGAATTGCTAGAAATGGTAGCGAAAGTGAACCCAGATTTAAGGGTCAGATTTTCTACTAGTCATCCTAAGGATATGATTGACGATGTTCTACATGTAATTGCAAGACACGAAAACCTGTGTAAATACATTCACCTTCCAATCCAATCTGGAGCAAGTTCTATGCTCAAAAGGATGAATAGAGGTTATTCAAGAGAGTGGTATTTAGAGAGAATTGCCGCAATTAAAAGAATACTTCCTAATTGCGCTTTATCGACAGATATTATTACTGGTTTCTGTGGAGAGACAGAACAAGAGCATCTGGAAACAATGTCTATTTTAAAGGAGGTGGGCTTTATTATGGCTTATAATTTTAAATACAGTGAGAGGCCGAGAACACTTGCTGAAAGAAAGTTTGAGGATGATGTGCCAGAGGAGGTGAAAAGTGCTCGATTAACAGAAATCATTAAACATCAAAGATCTTATGCATCTGTGCTTATTCAAGCAATGGTTGGTAAAGTATACAGAGTTTTAGTTGAAGGAGTTAGTAAGAAAAGTACGGAGAAATTTTATGGCAGGACTACTCACAATATTGTTGTTATTTTTGATAAAGGAGACTTAAGTTTATGCGATTATGTTAATGTTAGAGCTTTAGACTGTACAAGCGCAACGCTTAAAGGAGAGGTTACAACTGATCAAGCGGATGCTTAATTTAGAATTAGTGAAATGAATGTAGGGTCGATAAAACAAAGGTTTGGTGTCATAGGAATTAATGAAGCTCTTGATAGAGCATTACATATTGCGGCCCAAGTTGCTCCAACAGATTTATCGGTGCTTATTCTAGGAGAAAGTGGAACAGGAAAGGAGATAATGCCCAGGATAGTTCATCAATACAGTAAGCGTAAGCACGGAAAATATGTTGCCGTCAATTGTGGCGCTATTCCCGAAGGGACGATTGATTCAGAGCTGTTTGGCCATGTAAAAGGAGCTTTTACAGGTGCTACAGAATCTCGTAGAGGTTATTTTGAAGAAGCTAATGGCGGTACTATTTTTTTAGATGAAGTAGCTGAGTTGCCACTAACCACCCAAGTCAGACTATTACGTATCCTAGAAACGGGAGAGTTTATGAAGGTTGGGTCTTCAAATACAGAAAAGACAGATGTGAGGGTTGTTGCTGCAACGAATGTGAATTTTGAAGATGCATATCAAAAGGGGAAATTTAGGGAGGATTTATACTATCGTTTGAATCAAGTCCCAATACATATACCTCCTCTGAGAGATAGGTCAACAGATATTCATCTTCTTTTTAGAAAGTTTACAACTGATTTTAGTGAGTTGCACAGGATGCCCCCCCTATCTCTGTCTTCGGATGCAATAGAAATCATAGAACATTACCCTTGGCCAGGAAATATTAGGCAACTAAAGCATATTACTGAGCAAATGTCAGTTTTAGAAACAGAGAGGCTTATTAACTCTGATACCTTGCTGGGATATTTACCAGAGACGAGTAGGTCCAGGTTGCCAGTCCGTGTAACTTCTGGGACTGACGGCTTTGAGGAGAGTGATTCTGGAAGGAATGAGAGAGAAATTCTATATAAGGTCCTTTTTGAGATGAAGGGTGACTTGAATAATTTGAAGGAACTAGTGTTAGGCTTAATAAAAA
>JABISU010000123.1 GCA_018700255.1 Flavobacteriales bacterium
CATCAGCGGCATGGAAGGTGATGTTATCAGCTCCATTATTTGCAGCGCTAATACGAGCGTCTTCGATAGCAGATTCAACGATATCCACACCTATTATTTCTCCTTTGTGATGTTTTGCAAGAAGTTGAGAAATAGTTCCGGTTCCACAAAACAGATCTAAGACGATATCATCCTTATCCCCCAGATCCTTTTTAATGGCAAGGTTTATAACCTCTGAATATAACCTCTCAGCGCATTGTGGGTTTGTTTGGAAAAAACTACTAAGACTTATGTCGAATTCAAGCCCATGAAGCACCTCTGTTATTCTGTCCACGCCGTAAATAAGCTTGCTCAAACCCTCTCTCGCTTCAACTCTTTCACCAATATTATCATTAACGGTATGAAGAATTCCTGCAACTCTACTTCCCCATAGACTTAAGATAAAGTCAACAAATTCAGATTCTATAAACGCTTCTTCACCTCCTGAGGTTGTAACTATGTTTATGAGGAGCGTATCATTTGCAATACTTCTTCTTATGACAAAGAATCTGAAAAACCCTTTTCTTTTAGGCGGATGCCAAGCTGGTAACCCAGTCTTTTCACACCATAGGCGGACCTTTTTAATATCATCCTCAATTTGTTTGTCGAATAGCCCTGAATCACGATCTAGGTTTTCTACAGCCCACCACGTCCCTCTATGTTTAAACCCTAGCCCGAAATCATCTATTTTTTCATTTGTCTCCAGATCGTGCCTAATTTCAGAAAAGCTGTACTCCATCTTATTTCTGTAGTGTTGGCAGCTAGGAGAGCCCACAATCCCAGAGTACTTATCCCTTACGTCTTTTACACCACCTATACGTTCAAATAAATCGAGTGCAGTCTCTTCCTTGTATTTATGCTGAATTTCAATGGGAAACGTTGAATATGGGGCTCCCGGAATATTTTGGAATTCAGTTTCTATCTCATCGGGTGAAGGCTCTATCACATGACGTAATCTACACTCGGCATATCGGTTTTTACATTTAACGACTTGGGCACTAACCTTCTGACCGGGGTAAGTGTTTTGAACGAAAATTGTAAAATCTCCTTTTTCTGTAGGAATCCTTGCGACACCTTTCCCTCCGAACGCCGCAGACATGATTGTCACCTCTAAAATCTCGCCGAGCTTAAACATTTTTTGTTTTGCCATATCTACAAAGGTAATAGCAGGTACATTTGTAAGATGCACACTTTTGCTTCCTCTTTTAGATACATTTTCACAACTGTTCTACTGATCTTTTTTTCGACACTACTTTTATCACAATCAGCAGGAGAGTTCTCAATATCCACTTTCAACATTAGATACGATAATCCCACCGACCCTCTATTGTGGAGTGATAGGGCAGATGACGTAGCAAAGGCGATTTCATTCTTCGACATAGTGGGGCTACAAGAGGTTCTGCCTAACCAACTTTATGACATAATGGATGACTTGCCATGGATGTCAAACTACTCAATAAATAGAGATGGTAATGGCAAAGGCGAAGCGTGTCCGATACTTTGGCAAACTAAATCTTTCGACTTACTTCATTCAGAAACAAGATGGTTGTCAGAATCTTGGAGAGATACAGCTTCTGTTGGTTGGGATGCCGTAATGCCTAGAATAGCTTCAATAGTTTCTCTTCATCACATTGAATCGGGTAAAATAATAAGAGTAATTAATTCTCATTGGTCTCACATAAGTGAGAAAGCACGAATGGCTTCTGCTGCACTTATTCGAGGTTGGGCATTGGGAAATGGAGCTGATATAGTAATTGTTTTAGGAGACTTTAATGCAGAACCTGATTCCGAAGAAATAAAATATCTTCTCAATACGGGATTAGATGATACATACGTAGTTGCTGAGACAAGATGTAAAAAGAAGTTTGGCACCTTTACTGGATTTGACCCCGCGGGCTATGCAGGTCCTCGAATTGATTATATCCTAGTTGATGGAGCAGAAGTAAATTGGGTGTGCGCAGATGAGCATATTAAGAATGGTTTTTATATTTCTGATCACCTTCCAGTTCACTCGTTCATTTCCCTAACGACTCCTTAACTTCGTTTTAGATGAAAGTAGTAGAGCAATTTAAAACTATGGGCACCTGGCCTGTCTTTCTGACGGCTATTTCTACAATATTAGGGGCTATTTTATTTTTGAGATTCGGCTATTCAATTGCTCATATTGGATTATTCCAAACCTTACTCATAATTCTACTAGGTCATTTGGTTACAGTCCCCGCAGCTCTTGCAGTTGCTGAAATTGCGACAAACCAAAAGGTAGAGGGAGGTGGAGCCTATTTTATGATTTCAAGATCATTTGGGTTGAATATTGGTGGTGCAATAGGGATAACGCTATTCTTGAGTCAGTCTATTGCTGTCGCATTTTATATAATTGCTTTTACGATTTCAAGTAGATCGATTATTTCA
>JABISU010000019.1 GCA_018700255.1 Flavobacteriales bacterium
CACTTTCTGCTAGAGTAGGAGTTGCGATAGGAGATCAAGTCCTCAATCTATCAGCACTCTTTGCTGCGGGATTTCTCCGCACTTCAAAGGAACTTCCTTTCACGGAGTCAGATTATTCTGCATCAACTCTAAATCCTATTATTAATCATGGAAAAGCGGCCACTCGATTACTACGTGCTCGAATCAGTACGCTTCTTAGTGCTGACTCATCGGAGTTGCGAGTCTCCACCGATGCTCATGCAGCTTGCATTATAGACCTCTCCTCAGTAACAATGCATCTACCCGTAAATGTAGGTGACTACACAGATTGCTACTCCTCAGAGGATCACGCTCGTAACGTAGGTAAGATGTTCCGTGACCCAGATAATGCACTTCTACCTAACTGGAAGAACATGCCGGTTGCTTATCATGGTCGCGCCTCTTCGATTGTCGTTAGTGACACTCCCATTACACGCCCCCATGGTCAGCTCAAGCCTTTAGAGAACGAGCCCCCAGTTTATGGGCCATCCCGCCTCCTAGATTTCGAACTCGAGATGGCGTTCATTACCCACCCTGGAAAATCTCTCGGCCAACCGATTTCAACGGAAGAGGCAGACGATTACATCTTCGGTCTAGTACTTTTCAATGACTGGTCAGCCCGCGATATCCAAAAGTGGGAGTATATCCCGCTCGGCCCCTTCCTAGGTAAAAATTTCGCTTCTAGCATTTCACCTTGGATAGTTACCCTTGACGCCCTAGAACCATATCGCGTCTCTGGCCCGATTCAGGATCCTAAAGTTCTTCCCTACCTAGAGTATTCCGGGCACTCTCATTATGACATCGATCTGGAAGTGGAAATTTTAACTCCTAAAGGAGATTCGAAAATAGTGTGCCGATCGAATTTCAAGCACATGTATTGGAATATGCGCCAACAACTAGCTCATCATACAGTCAACGGATGTAATATTCGCGGAGGAGATATGATTGCGTCAGGCACTATTTCTGGCCCTAAAGAAGGCTCTTTCGGTTCAATGCTTGAAATTTCTTGGAAAGGCACTAAGCCAGTTGCTATGCCTGACGGCACCGAACGAAGATTCATCAATGATGGTGATACAGTAACTATGCGAGGATCAAAAAAATCCACCACAGGAATCTCAATCGGTTTCGGTGAAGTTTCGGGAAAATTACTTCCAGCTAACTAATCGCTTCTTTCACCCATATTACTTCAATAGTAGATTTAACCTCTATTGAGTAAAGTCGACACAACCCTCTCAGTAGTATATCCATCCCATAACTTTGGCGCCTCACAAGTCTTGGGGTTTTCTACAGCATTTAAGATTGCAGGTAGATTACGTCCTACTAAGTGATTGGTGCCTTTGTCTATTGTGATAGGTCTTTCAGTGTTTTCACGTATTGTAATACACGGGATATTACAAAAAGTTGTTTCTTCCTGAATGCCTCCTGAATCGGTGATTACGTACTCTGAGTTTTTAATGAGTTTTTGAAAATCAAAGTATCCTAAAGGTTCAGTAATCACTACCCCATCTATTTCTGTTAGTTTATCCCAAAGTCCAATCGACTCAATATTTAAACGCGACCTTGGATGAATAGGGAAAACAACAATACATTTTTTCACAAGCTCCTCAAGCATGCTTAAAATAAAATTTACGCCCTCAATATTATCTACATTTGATGGCCTATGCATCGTACATAAGCAGTATTCTTTAGCGCTAATTTCTAAATCGGATAAAATGCTACTTAACTCTATATCCGAGCCGTGTTTAACTAAGGTGTCTATCATGGTGTTACCCACCAAAATTTTAGGGTCATCTGTAGAAGAAATCAATCCTTCCTCGAATAGATTATTCATTCCAGAAATCTCGGTTACAAAGTGAAAATCTGAGATTTGGTCTATAAGAATTCTATTTACCTCTTCAGGCATCTCTCTATCTCTACTGCGAAGCCCAGACTCAAGATGGGCGATTGAAACACCACATCGATGTGCTGCTAAAGCGCCAGCTA
>JABISU010000179.1 GCA_018700255.1 Flavobacteriales bacterium
CCTTTCACGGCATTCACTTTCGCAAAAAGCTCGGCGCTAGAAACGAACACGAATTTCGATTCACTGTGATTTAGGATGTACTTATAATCCGCCTCTGTCATCGTCGGATAAATCGGCACATCAATACCACCCGCTTGCATTATCGCATGATCCATCACATTCCACTCACATCGATTATTGTGAGCAATGAGCGCCACCTTATCCCCAGCTTCCATACCCATCGCAATGAGCCCTCTCGAAGCTACATCTACTTCTGCTACAAACTCTTTCGTAGAGTAGCTCAAGCTTTTCCCAGAGCCATCATTGGGCATATACAACATCACATCAAGCGGCGAATTCGCCAGTTGAAATCTAGGGAAATCAAAAAGTCTAGTAGGATTATTCATGTTTATTTTTTTATCAAGCCCAAATTACAAAAGTTCTCCGCATCTATTGCAATACCCTGCCCCATCTTCATGAGTGCTATAATTGCAATTCGAACAGGCTTTAGTATTTGTGTTAGATGATTTAATAATTTCAGCTCCGATAATTCCTGTTGGGACTGCAATTATTGCATAACCTATGAGCATAATTATAGAAGCTAGGGTTTGGCCTATAACGGTGACGGGAGCAATGTCACCATACCCGACTGTTGTAACTGTTACAATGGCCCAATAAATGCTTCGCGGTATACTGGTAAATCCAGAAGACGAATCCTCAACCAAGTAAACCATTGTTCCCATAATCGTCACAAGCACCAATACTGTCCCCATAAAAACCAAGATCTTCCTTCTTGACTCCCAAAGCGCCATTCTCAATATTCCCGCCTCCCTTAAAAAGCCCACTAACTTCAATACCCTAAAGACTCTTAGTAACCTGAAAACACGTATCACCCTTATACTTCCAACTCCGGGTAACAAAAACTCTATAAATGTTGGGAGTATGCTCAATAAATCCACTATTCCATAAAAGGATAAAGCATACTTCATTTTCTTCTTCACAGCAATCAATCTCAAAACATACTCAATTGTAAACAGCACAGTAAATACGTACTCAGCTATTCTAAGTGATCTAGTGAATTCAAGACTGATTTCCGGGACGCTTTCAAGCATCACCACGCCCACACTTAATAAAATTGCAATAAGAAGTATAATGTCAAACAACTTCCCATTCGGCGTATCCGCCTCAAAAATTACATCATGTAGCTTTTTTACATCCATTTGCTAAAAGTACGTACACTTATATAAATAGTAGCCTTCAAAGCGAAAGTCTTCGTTTTCTGATTCCTTCTCACTCTTGATCCTTTAATAATGAATTAGCGTTTGTGAGTCATCTCACATTTTTTTTAATTAAGAATCTTAAAAACGGTTTCTCGTAAAAGCATCCCATCTGAGATCGTAGCATTCCCCTGGCCTTTAGATTTGCGATCGGCATCGCGAAGGTAGCCAAAGATGCGGGCAACCTTAGACACTGAATAAACTTTGGCGGCAGAGGAGTAATCTCGAACTGCATATGGACTACAAGACATGGCACGGGCAGCTGCGTTTTGGGATTTATCTTTGAGACCGTGGTAAACAAACAATCTAGAAAAATAAGCTGACAATACAGGAATGACCATTGCAAGCGGGTTATTCTTGGGGTTGGCCTCAAAGTGATTCACAATGCGAGAAGACTTCTCTACGTCTTTAGTGCCGAGGGCTCTTTGAAGTTCGAAGACGTTGTAATCCTTGCTTATCCCTATATGTTTTTCTATTACCTCAGAAGTTACAGCTGTGCCCTCGGGTAGTGAGATCTTTAGTTTAGCGATTTCGTTGACGACTTTACGCAGATCGTTCCCTAGATATTCTGCTATTAATTGAGCAGATTGAGGATCAGTAGATAGTTTTACACTTGAAATGTATTCTGTAATCCATTGGGGGAGTTTGTAGTCACGAAGTTTATCGGAGAGAAATAAAATTCCGTTTTTAGAGAGTGATTTAACAGCTTTAGATCGCCCATCTATTTTCTTATTCATGTAACAGAAGACAAGGACTGTTGAAGAAAGCGGGGATTCTGCATATGCGGCAAGTTTTTCGAGTTCGTCTTTGCGCTTCCAGCATTTAAGTTCTTGGGCTTCTTTTACAAGGACAAGCTGACGGTCTGACATCATGGGGAATCTTCGCGAAGCAGCTAGGATGTCCTCTATATCAGTGTCACGCCCATATAGAATTGTCTCATTGAAGTCTTTCGAGGCTTCATCAACTACGCTAGAGATCATCGCTTTAGAAATTTCTTCTATAAAGAAAGATTCCTCTCCATGTAAAACGTAAAGGGGTGATAATTTACCAGCGTGAATGTCCCGAATAATTTGCCTATGAGCCATAGGGCTAAGTTATAGCTTAGAAGATTAAATTTGCGAAATGTCTAGATTATCAGATCTGCCTTTATTGAACTTTGCCAAACCCACTCTTGTTGCAAGAAAAGGTGATAAACATGATGAGATTCTTTGTCTTGTAAGAAAGAAGTGGGTGGCGTTAGAACCAGAAGAGTGGGTTAGACAGCACCTCATTTATCACCTCTCGGAAAAATTAGGGTATCCTATGGGGCTTATGGCTGTGGAGCACACTTTGATTTTGAACGATGTAGCTAAGAGAGCTGATTTGGTTTGTTTTAATAAAGATAGAATGCCCGTACTTCTTGCTGAGTGTAAGGCCCCGAAGATTACACTTTCCCAGAAGACTCTTGATCAAGCGGCGAGGTATAATCTTGTTTTAAAGGTTCCAACTCTTCTGCTGACAAATGGCCTAAAACATTACGCTGTGGCGACTGACCCTACGAAGCCCATCGCTGTTTTAGGTTCTATTCCTGAGTTTTAACGTACTTTCGCGCAATGAAGATTTCAGACGTATTAGCTATTTCGGGTAAACCCGGGCTTTTTAAGATTTTAGCATCCTCTCCTAAGAATTTAGTTGTTGAGAGTATGATTGATGGAAAGCGCTCTAGTATCCCCGGTTCGCTTAGAGTTAGCAGTTTAAGTGATATCACGATGTACACTTTAGAAGAAGACGTTCCACTAAGGGAAATTCTAAAGTCTATGTTTGAAAAGAACAAAGGAAAGCCTGCTCTTTCACACAATTCTGCTCCACAAGAAGTGAAGGATTTCATTGATAGTGTAGTGAATGATTTAGACCATAGTAGAGTTTACGCTTCTGATCTAAGAAAGCTTGTACAATGGTACAATCTTCTAATATCTCAAAAAGCACTTCCTTTTGAAAAAGAGGAGGAGAAAGAAGATGATAAAAAGCTAACAGCAAAAAATCCAGCTTCTAAGAAGAAGGTAGGTGATAAAAAGCCAGTGATAAAAAGGAGCCCTTCGGCTAAGAAAGCTATAGCTACAAAGTCAATGAAAACTACTAAGAAGTAGCCCATGAAGTCAATTACTGTCATTGGTGCTGGAACCATGGGGAATGGTATAGCTCACGTGTTTGCCCAAAAGGGTTTTGACGTAAGTCTAGTCGATATGTCACAAGATGCTCTTGATAGAGCCTTAGTTACAATCGATAAGAATTTAAGCAGACTTGTCGCGAAAGATCGCATTTCAGAGAATGATAAAAAGGAGACTCTTGCTCGATTGGTTACTTCGACTGACTTAAAAGCTTCTGTTGCTAGTGCTGAATTAGTTGTGGAGGCTGCTACTGAAAATGTTGATTTAAAGTTAAAGATATTTAGGGATCTCGATGATTCAGCTCCAGAGGGATGCATTCTAGCCACGAACACATCTTCCATTTCTATTACGAAAATTGCAGCTGTGACGAGTCGTCCAGATAAAGTGATAGGGATGCATTTTATGAACCCAGTTCCGATTATGAAACTGGTTGAGATTATCAGAGGATATGCTACCTCTGATGAGACTTGCACGAAGATTATGGATCTGAGTTCTTCTTTAGGGAAATCCCCTGTTGAGGTTAATGACTACCCTGGGTTTGTGGCGAATCGCATTTTGATCCCAATGATTAATGAGGCAATTATAGCCTTAAACGAAGGTGTTGCTGGAGTAGAGGAGATTGATACTGTGATGAAGCTAGGTATGGCTCATCCGATGGGACCACTTCAACTTGCGGATTTCATAGGGCTTGACGTTTGTCTGTCTATTATGAAAGTGCTTCAAGATGGACTCGATGCGTCGAAGTATGCTCCTTGTCCTTTGTTAGTGAATATGGTTACGGCTGGCAAATTGGGAGCTAAATCGGGTGAGGGATTCTATGTTCACACTCGTGGTTCTAAGGATCTAGTTATCGCGCCGACATTTGTTAAAGAAAAGTAAGTTTGGCATAAAGTATGCTACCTTGCAAACCTGTAAGAATAAAATTGAAAAATAATCATATGAAAACCTCAAATTTTTTACGTGGACTCACGGCTATCGTTGCGGTGGTTAGTTTAACTATTAGTGCTGATGCTCAGGAGATTAACCTTGTGCCGAATGGTGGTTTTGAGGATACGAATATTAATAAGCTTCGTACTTATGGCCAAATGGAGGAGTTCGGCATGGATTGGTTTGCTGCTACTGAAGTTGATGCTGATATCTATGGTGATGGAGCTAAAGGAGACAAGGTTGCTGTGCCAACAAATAATTACGGAAAGCAGGAGCCTTCTGATGGTCTTTGTTACGCAGGACTTAGAGCTTACTCTAAGGATCCTAGGTTAAGCAGAAGTTACCTAGAAGTCAAGCTTACTCAACCTCTTGAAAAGAATGTTATGTACTGCGTTTCTTTCGATATAAGCTTGGCAGATTTAAGCCGCTTTGCTGTAAATGAGATTGGAGTTCTAATGAGCGATAGAAAAATCGATCATCCGAATACGGGTGATGTGATTCAACAAGCTGACGTTAAACAAAAGACAAATAAGGTTTTCCAATTCCTAGATGGATGGGAGACCTTCTGCGGAACATTTGTGGGAACAGGCCAAGAAGAGTATGTCGTGATTGGATGTTTCGGGGGAAGAGAAAATATGACCATCGATAAGGTCAAGCGCCCAATGGGTGTTGTGGGAGCCCAAATGAACCACGCTTACTATTACATTGATAACGTTAAAATCGTTGATATTCAGGCAAAGTCGCAATGTGTTTGTGCTGCTGCTGACGAAAGAGATATGGACCTAGTTTACGGTTCTTCCTCAGTTAAAGATGAGGACATGACTGACTCTGAGATTATTAAATCTAGCTCGATCTACTATGCTTTCTTAAAGCGTACTCCGACTGGCACAGGTAAGCAAACTGTTTCTAGCATTGCAGCTATTCTTAAATCAAATCCTATGATGAAAATCACGATCGTGGGACATAGCGATGATGATGAGAGAAATGAGGGGCAGGTTAACCCTCGCTACAAGATGATTGGTAAGAATCGTGCAGACCAAATAAGAAGGATGCTAGAAGCCGAAGGAGTTCTCTCTACACAAATATCTGTTTCTGATATGGGGAATATGGATCCAGCAAGTACACGCGATAATGACATCTCTCGAGCTCAAAACCGCAGGGTTACTTTCGAGATTAAATAATAACTTTTCTACTTCACCTCGCTTAACCGGCGTAGTGAACTTTGTTTCTGTACTCTTTAGGCACCATCAGCATAGCTAGGAGGGCAAAAGAGAATAATATTATCATAGCTAGGATAGACTCTCTCATAGAGCCGGTGTAGCCTTCGATATATCCCCATCCGAACATCCCGATAATAAGCCCTCCTTTTTCAAGCACTTCGTAGAAACTGAAATATGAAGCTGGGTCATTCGTTTTAGGAAGAATCTTTGAGTAGGTAGCTCTATTTAAACTTTGGGTTCCTCCCATAAGGAAGCCTATAGCTCCTCCGGCGACGTAGAACCCCATTTTTGTAGTTGCAAACCAGTATGCGTATAAACACAAAGCAGCCCACCCCGCAATACAAGCCATTAACGCTCGAATATTTCCAATTCTACGACTCAAAGCACTCAATCCAAACGCCCCAGGAATAGCTAGTAGATTCACCACAAAAATTGTAATAATAAGTTCGGTTTCATTTAGTCCCACCTCTTTAATCCCGAAAGAGGAGGCCATAATAATTATGGTTTGGATAGCCATACTCATAACAAAAAACGCACCCAAATATCTCTTGAGGTGGACGAACCCTTTCAATTCACGAGCCACTCCGACGAGCTCTTTAAATCCTTGCGTAAGAATGTTTCCCGGCGGTAAATCTTTTATTTCACTTTCTGGAAGCGCATTAAATGTTATGTGAGCAAAACCAAACCACCACAAGCCCACAAGAACAAAACAAAAGGTCGTGGTTTGTGTACCTAACCCTATAATCATCCCAGCACATATAACGAGTATGATAAGCGAACTCCAGTAACCCATAGCATATCCTTTCGCACTTAATCTATCGTGTTCCTCCCTTGGAGCTATTTCAGGTAGGAATGCATTATAAAACCCTACACTACCCCAAAACCCTAAGCTCGCCAAAAAAAACGGTATCATACTCAGTTCAAGATGATCTGCATCAAACCAGTACAACCCTATGCATCCTGCTGAACCTACGTAACAGAATATCCTCATAAATAATTTCTTCTTTCCTGCATAATCAGCCATCCCACTAAGCAAAGGGGTTATTATGATGATTGTAAAAAAGCTAGTGGCTAGGACATAGCTGTACAGCTGTGTATTTACGAACTCCATTCCTAAAAATATCACGTTATCCGAACCCTCAATTATCAGCCCATCGGCATCTTTTTCAGCTGTTACGTTGTTGTAAAAGACCGGAAAAATCGCCGTAGTGATGACAAGTGAATACACGTTATTTGCCCAATCATACATCGCCCATCCCCACTTGACTTTCTCTTCACCTTCCCGCTTTTTGAAAATATTCTTAAACATCTGCGTAATATAGTACGTTTTATGAAATTGTAAACATCATTCTCTCGACTGCTTGTTACCTTTACGAACGATTCAAAAACGATGAAAAATTACGACGTTATTTTAGTGGGTGGAGGTATCGTTGGTGCTGCGACATTTTATAAGATGCAGATGCGCTACCCTGAAAAATCGATGCTTCTCATTGATAAAATGGATGTTTTAGCGGATCACCAAACGGGCAACAACTCTGGCGTAATTCACTCTGGGCTCTATTACAAACCTGGTTCCCTAAAGGCAGAGAACTGCGTAAAGGGTCGCCATGAGCTTGTGAAATTTGCGAAAGAGAACAATGTTCCCCATGATGTTTGTGGTAAAGTAGTCGTGGCTGCCACAGAAGCTGAACGACCTTCTTTACATAAGATTCATAAATTAGGTCTTGAGAATCATATAGAAGGCATCGAACTCATTAACGGCACTCAGCTTCGCGAGATCGAACCAGAGTGTAGGGGAGAAGCCGCCCTTTGGGTTCCATGTACTGGAATAATCGATTTCAGGGACGCCACAAAGAAGATGGTAGATGTAGCTCTTGCTATACAAGAAAAATCTGCCGTTCATCTTTCTGAGGAAGTCCTAGATTTCGCCAACGAGGGTGATGGTACTCTCGTAAGAACCTCGAAAACTACCTATTTCGCTCAGCACCTTATCGTATGTGGCGGACTCCAAGCCGATCGCCTCGCCCGTAAGGACGGCGTCAAGCTGCGAGAACGCGTAGTTGGCTTC
>JABISU010000115.1 GCA_018700255.1 Flavobacteriales bacterium
ATATCTGCTTCAACACAAGCTCGAACAAGTAAAAACCCTGGATCAGAAATTGCTGGGGTTCCTGCATCGGAACACAGTGCGTAGATAAGCCCTGAATGAATTTGGTCTACAATAGCGTCCACAGCTCTATGCTCATTGTGCAAATGGAATGACCGAATGGGCCTTTCAATATCATAGTGTCGTAAAAGCTTCCCAGTAGTTCTTGTATCCTCTGCTAGGATTAAATCTGCTGAACGAAGCACATCAAGGGCTCTTTCTGTAATGTCTTTAAGATTCCCTATGGGCGTTGGCACAACAAATAACTGACCTTTATTCATGACTGGAATCGCCTGTTTATTCGTTTGTAGAACGAGTCTAAAGCGGCCTCAATTTCATTACTAGTCCCTCTTGTTTTGATGCTTGAGTTGAAAACTTTTTCGGCACTTTTAATGTTATCACACTGATCTACGAGATCTAACATATCATTAAATTTCATATTATTATTCGAAAATAAAGTAGAGGTGAAATTAGCTCTATCTAATATAGTAAGACCTTCACCTATAGAGTTGAGGGGTGATGTTTGAAGGCTTTCGGCTATACTTTTCACTTTTAAACTCACCTTGTTAGGAGGTGTGCCGGTTACTTCTTCAATAGAAGAAATTAAATCTGTTTGAGACTTTTCACGTTCTTCATCTATTTCAGGATTTAAGAGATCCCCACCATCTTCCCCCTTCTGAGAAACGGTTTCAAAAGCTTTATAGCGCAAAACAGTAATTCGCTCGTATAGGTTTCGAGATAGAGCATGCATCTCGATGATTTCTTCGGTGGATAATTTACCCGTCTTTAAATCTCTCACGATATTATCAAGCTGACTTACGAGCTCTTCAAGGCTTATGTACTTTTCACGACTCATAAAAGAGCATTTTGTATAATCGCAAATATACAGTTTGGAATAAGGGTCTCGTTAAAAATCATCATCATCGATATCGTTGAGATTATTAGATTTTTCCTCCTTCTTTTTTTTCTGGGTTTCCTCAGAATCTCCAGCGTTTTTAATAGCCTCTTTTATCTTCTCAGCTTCATCCCTAAAAGCTTTTTTTCTATGTGATCTATGTGCAGATCTATCATAGCTGTAAACGGGTTCGTTAAGCGTTCCGTCCATTGCTAAAAAAAACATATTTCCAAGACCGTCATCTTCAATATTTCCAAATTCTACTTCTCGTGATTTTCGCAAATCCCTTAGAGAAAAACCTAAGGTATAATCGATCTTTCCAGAAAAGCTATGTACCCCCTCTATACTAACATCCATTGCAGAAGAGTGAATGTTTATGTTGGGTATAGTGGTTGAAGATGAAGAAATATATATGGGAGATTCTAAATTATCTAATTGGATGTTTTTCAACCGCTCTCTCAGGTCATTAGGGTCTACTAAAGGTGCAATCAACCTGTGTTCTTTAAGATAATCGGCGACATCGTCAAAGACCTCAAAATTTTCAAGACTACCATGAGAGACACCTACGTTTAAGTTTGCATTTAAGGATTCAGAGGACCAAACCCCATCTTTCCCCCAACCCATTTTACTAGTCCCCGCGATACTCAGAGAGCCTCCCATATGTTGTGCTCTGAGGGTGTTTTGGCCAAAATTATCGTAACAATTAAATAATTTCGGAAGAGAAATCCCGTCTGCACTACCAGATAAATTTAGAACCCATCCTTCTACGCTCGGTCTGAATGATCCCTCTACCCGTACGAGTCCCTCTAAAGTCTTTGTGGTTGAGTTAATAATTTTTAATTTTGACGCAGTTAGATTTGCGCGTGTTACAAAAGACTCACACTCAAGAGCATCCCATGTTAGATTTCCTGATTCAATAATTAGCGACAAATTTGAACCAGATGGTAGAAAGGCTGTGCTAGCAGTGCTATCTTCAGCAACAGTTCTATTTTCCCACCAACTCAAGATTGACCCTATATCTATATGCTCTGCATCAAGATTTATATCGCCTTCAATTGCACCCCCATCGAACCAATTTTCAACCCCGAATAATTCTGCCTTAACCTCTCCAACATTCCCACCCCACTTATAGCCTAGAGTCTTGATTTGAAATTTATTATTATTGAAGTGAGTTCTTAAGTTACCTATGCTATATGGAACAGCATTTAATGCACCGCTTAATTTTTCTGATTCAACTGTGCATAAAAACTCATCAACTATTCCCCAAGGGGTTATACTTAATTCGGAACCAATATATAGCAAACCTTCTTTAGGTAAATAAGAGTATTCAGTGCTGTGTAGAGCTGGTATCCAGCTGCTATAAGGAGCTCCCGCGTCTACGGTTGATTGGGTAGTTACTCTCCAATTGGCTGACCGTGTATTTATACAATTAGCCTCACCATTTATTTGGAATCCCTTTGAATCTATTTGAAATGAATTAATAGAAATAGATGAAATATGAGTACTCGAAAAATACTGATAGCTTCCCTCAGCTGACAACCGACCTTTTTTAACCATTGAAAACCCAGTAATTTTAGGTGAAAGAGCTAAACCACTTTCAGGGAGCATCCAATTTACTAAAATATTTCCACCATCTACTTTTATTGATAGGCTTGCATTTCCATCGTACATAATTCCGCTTAAATACCCTTCTAATACCTCCTCCTTTACAATGCTTTCGAGCTTTTTTACACTTAATTTTTCTATTTGAATTTCAGTAAATAAATCTTTAGAGTAGTCTAATTTACCATTAAGAGAAATACCATTGATATCAGCATTTCTGATTGAAAGTGAAACAGCACTCTCTTCCCCCAATTGAAATTCCCCAGTAAACCCTCCACTCAAAGGAAGTAAATCTTCAGTAATCACGGCGCCGATTACTTCACCATTAGCAAAAGAAATATCGTAATTATCGCCCCTAATAATCGCCTGGCTAATCTCCACACTGTAGGTTTCGTTGTCATTTGAATGGGCCGTTATTGAAACATCTTTAAATCTAAATAAATTCACTTTTACATCTGCATCTAATTCTGGCTCGTTAGTGTCTTGGATTTTTAGAATGGAGGTGTTCCAGTCGCCGTTTCCTGATTGTTTTAAATTGATCTGTGCTTCTTCTAAGATAAAGGCTTCAACGATAGGTTCTGAGAAGAGCACGTCCCAGAGCGATAAGGCCACTCCTAGCTTAGCGGCTGTAAGTATTGTGTCTACAGGGTTTACAGTTAGGCTTGTAGCTCCTCCGAGTGCGACATTATTTAAGTTTACCCTCACTTTAGGGAACTCAGACCAAACAGAGATCTCGATCTCTTCTACACTCAACTCCACACGTAGTTTATCACTAACTCGTTCAAGAGCAAAGAGCTTAATCCGCTCCTCATTAGCCATTACTAAGAATGTAATCGAGCTAATAACGAGCAATATTACAACCCCAAGGGTTATTAACATTCTACTTTTACTCATCAGCGTAAATAGTCACCCATGTGGGTGAGACCTCCTGATTTTATCAACTCTCGGAAAACCCTATTATTTTCAGGATTAAGCTTATATTCTCTAATTCTATCTGTATCCCCTTCACTTTTTCTAATGGTTTCAAATCCATTTCGTGTATCATCTTTAAGCAACGCTTCCCAAATTTTTGCCTTGTCTTCATCATTACCATCAAAATGATAGACATGTATAACGTCTTTATCACGTTTTGCTAGAAGAAGATTCCATCTCTGAGAGCTATTAGCTTTAGAACTTAAGATGTAGTAGCCAGCGAACTTCCTAAGAACATTTTCCTCTCCTAATACTATTTGGTCAGTCCCGAAAGAAACGTATTGAGGGTGGATGGAAAGGTTCTCCTCTAATTCATCGCTTTGTTCAGAGAAAGTCCAATCCCCCTGCCAAGATTTAGGGAAGTGATTCTTATCACACCTGTTCATAGGCATGGGTTCTGGGAAAGTTACTTCAATACATCCGCTTAGGATTAGTAATGCGCTAAAAGCGATTAGCAATATTTTTTTTCTAAGCATAATAAAATTCATTAAAAGATTACATTATCAAAGCGATTACCCCTACCACAAAACAGTAAACGGCAAACCACATTAGATTAGTGCCTTTCACGAGTTTAATCATCCATTTACAAGCGGCAAGCCCAGCAATAAAGGCTGCTATAACACCTATTGTATACCCAACATACGGAATTGAAGTCGGACTATCTACAATAGGGGTGTCGTTTCCTAGGATATCCTTTATTTCAAGTAAGTTTGCCCCGATTATCGGAGGAAGAGCCATTAAGAAACTAAATCTTGCTGCTTCAGCCCTTGAGATTCCGAGCAGAAGGGCTGCTCCGATGGTACTCCCAGATCGACTAATACCAGGCAAAATGGCTCCCGCTTGAGCTAAACCAATCACAATAGACGTTCCTACACCAACAGAACCCCTAGGCTTAGATTTCACTTTTTGTGAAATAGCTAAGATTGCAGCAGTGACAATTAGCATAGCTCCTACAAAAGAGCTTGAGGCGAGTCCTTCAATTTGGTCTTTGAAAGTTAAACCAATGATGGCTGCAGGAATAGCACTTAAAACGATAAGTCCTACATATTTTCTTGCCTTTTCACCCTCCTCATTTTTCTTGAAAACACCCGTAATTAAATTTAAGATATCCTCACGGAAAACTACAATCGTACTCAACGCGGTAGCTCCGTGTACCAGAACGGAAAAAGTCAAATCCTCATTGGGAAGCTGTAGTATGGCAGTACCTAAAGTCAAGTGGCCAGAACTCGAAACGGGAAGAAATTCTGTTAAACCCTGAATAAGCCCTAGAATTATGTATGAAAAAATTTCCCAGAGATGAGCCATTAACGAGTTAAGATTTCTTAAGAATAGCAAACAAGATGGTGCCGTAACCTATTAAGATAATATACGGAGCAAGGGTTATTCGTCTGTCATTAAAAATCTCTTCACTAAACACGTTTGGATCATCAGACCCTCCCCCGCTCATTAGAATATATCCAACAACCAACAGCACAAGTCCCAGCCCTAATAATTTATAGTTAACAGCAGAAAAGGCAAAGTTTCCATTGTTAGAATTTTTATCCATTTCTTTATTCATAATGCGAATTTAGGTTAATGAAGTTGGCCTACGTCGAGTCGCAAGTAACGGTTTACAGCTAAGGCTGTTGATAGAACACCTAAGAACCCCCCAAGAAAGGTGAGACCGGCAGCGATGTATATTAAATAAAGAGGCTCAAGTAAAAAAGCAGTTGAACCAAGTGGACCTTTTAAAACGGAAAGGGCTAACACTATTAAAGCAAATGAAAGAAGCCCGGAGCTGATTCCAAGGACAAGTCCCTGATTAAGGAATGGCCTACGAATAAACCCAGGTCTTGCCCCAACAAGTTGCATGTTTCGTATTAAAAAACGTCGAGCAAAAACGGTTAGTCTAACGGTATTATTCATAAGAGCGAGGGCAATAAATAAACAAACTCCAGCAAGAGTAAGTAGCGGCAGCATGAGTTTATTAATCGTTTTCTCAATTTTTGCCAGCAGCTCGTCTTGCCAAATAACTTCTGCTACGCCATCTACATTTTCAATCCGAGTAGCAATTTCCACTAGCTTACCAGAATTCCCGAATTTAGACCTCAACCTAACATCCATCGCAGGAGGAAGTGGTATGTAGCCTAAAAATTCCACAAATGATTCGCCTAAATCTTGCTCAAGTTTTTCAGCGGCTACTTTCGGATCGATGTAAATTGCCTCAGCTACGGCTTTGTCTGTTTCAACAATTGCAAGAGCTTTGTTCAGGGTTTCAATATC
Organism: Flavobacteriales bacterium; assembly: GCA_018700255.1. The sequence goes on from JABISU010000115.1 coordinate 5,768, forward strand.
GAGGTCTCTCATGAAATATACCTGCATGCGAACCTCTTGTCGTAGTTGTTTTTCCCAACGTGCCCCTAAAAACGAAATTACAGAAATCATCCCAATTAAAACAAGCGTTAAGGTCATTCCCACGACTGTTGTGAATGTTGTAGTTGCCTGAGATGCAGGGAGTCTATTCTTGTTTATGCTATGCTTAGAAGCCATACCCCAAAGATGCACCAGCTCGGGGTAATGACGGACAACATTAATAAAAGTTATGCTATTTAGAATGATTATGAATAATGCGATGTTCTATACCAAAAAGTAAGTATTTTTGCGCTATGATTAAAGTTAGTGATTCAGCTAAGCAGCATGTGATAAAACTATTAAGCGAAGAAGGTCGTCCCAAAGGCAGCTTTGTACGTGTAGGAGTGAAAGGAGGTGGATGCAGCGGCCTTATGTATGAAATGGACTTTGATCATGAGATAAAAGATGGTGACCAAGAGTTCGAGGACAAGGGCGTGAAAATTGTAGTCGATAAGAAGAGCTTCTTGTACTTAGCAGGAACTGAGCTGCGTTACAGTGGGGGTCTCAACGGAAAGGGCTTCGAATTTTATAACCCTAATGCTAACCGCACCTGTGGTTGTGGTGATAGTTTTTCATTATAGATTAACTGAGATGAAGGGAACAGAAGAAGAGAATTTACTCAGTGAGGTCACTGAGAAAAATTACGAATACGGATTCACCACTGAAATCGAATCGGATACAATTGCGCCAGGACTTGATGAAAGCGTTATTAGAACGATATCTAAGAAAAAAAACGAACCTGACTGGCTTTTAGATTGGAGATTGGAGGCTTTTGCTGCTTGGTCTAAAATGGAGGAACCCGAGTGGGCACATGTAGAGTATGAGAAGCCAGATTTACAATCCATAAGTTTTTACTCCGCGCCTAAGCAAAAAAAGGAACTCGCCTCTTTAGACGAGGTAGATCCAGTGCTTTTAAAGACGATGGATAAGCTGGGGATAAGTATAGAGGAGCAGAAGAAGCTGAGTGGAGTGGCAGTAGATTTCGTTATGGACAGCGTTTCAGTAGCGACATCGTTTAAAGAGACATTGGGTGAAATGGGAGTTATTTTTTGCTCATTTGGTGAGGCCATAAAGGATCACCCTGAGATTGTCCGTAAGTACTTAGGAACAGTAGTTCCGAAGAGAGATAACTACTATGCAGCTTTGAATTCTGCCGTGTTTACTGATGGATCGTTTTGCTATATCCCTAAAGGAGTTAAATGCCCGATGGAGCTCAGTACGTATTTCAGGATTAACCAAGCGGGAACAGGCCAGTTTGAGAGAACTCTAATTATTGCAGACGAGGGCAGTTACGTTAGTTATTTAGAGGGATGTACAGCTCCGCAGAGAGATGAAAATCAGCTTCACGCAGCCGTAGTAGAGATTATTTCTCACGATGAGGCGGAGGTAAAGTACAGTACGGTACAGAATTGGTATCCTGGAGATAAAGATGGATTGGGCGGAGTTTTCAACTTCGTTACTAAAAGGGGGCTTTGTCACAGGGCAGCAAAAATTAGTTGGACTCAGGTAGAGACAGGGTCGGCGGTGACCTGGAAATACCCGAGTTGCATCCTGAAAGGCGATGACAGTATCGGAGAGTTTTTCAGCGTCGCTGTGACGAATAACAAGCAACAGGCGGATACCGGAACGAAGATGATTCATCTAGGTAAGAGGACTCGGTCGACCATCATCTCTAAAGGTATTTCTTCGGGCGAGTCTCATAATTCTTATAGAGGCTTAGTTCAAATTCATCCAGGAGCAGAAAACGCCCGCAACTTTTCAGTTTGCGATTCTTTACTTATGACGGACAGATGTGGAGCTCACACCTTCCCATACATAGAAGTAAAAAATTCAACAGCTCAAATTGAACACGAGGCTACAACTTCTAAAATCGGTGAAGATCAAATTTTCTACTGTCAACAACGAGGAATCGAAGAAGAGGAATCGATAGGTCTTATTGTTAAGGGTTATGCGAAGGATGTCTTAAATAAACTGCCCATGGAGTTTGCTGTTGAAGCACAAAAACTACTAACGATTTCATTAGAAGGAAGCGTAGGATAAAGCTGAAAAGCAATTTATAATGCTAAAAATTAAAAATTTACACGCCAAAGTTGGCGACAACGAAATTCTAAACGGGCTTAACCTTGAGGTTAAACCAGGAGAACTTCATGCAATTATGGGACCAAATGGGTCTGGAAAATCGACTCTAGCGTCAGTATTAGCAGGACGTGAAGCATACGAGGTGACTGACGGAATGGTGGAATTAGATGGCACCGACTTACTTGAACTTGAAGCAAGTGATCGCGCTCGTGAAGGAGTCTTCCTCGCTTTCCAATATCCAATCGAGATCCCAGGTGTATCTAACTTGAACTTTATGAAGGCCGCTGTAAATGCAAAACGCACTCACCAAGGCCAGCCACCCATAAAAGCAAAGGACTTCCTCGCCAAGGTAAAGGAGTGTTCTTCTCTGGTGGAATTAGATGGTAGACTTCGAGACCGTTCAGTAAACGAAGGTTTTTCAGGAGGAGAAAAGAAGCGCAACGAGATTTTCCAAATGGCGATGCTTGCACCTAAGCTTTGTATTCTAGACGAAACGGACTCAGGCCTCGATATTGACGCTTTGAGAGTAGTTTCTAAAGGGGTGAATGCGATGCGTTCTCCGGACAGAGCCTTCATTGTAATCACTCACTACCAAAGACTTTTAGATCACATTATTCCCGATTTTGTTCACGTTTTATCGAACGGTAAGATTGTAAAAAGTGGAGGTAAAGAGCTCGCGCTTGAACTTGAGAAGAAGGGCTACGATTGGTTGAAGGAATCACCCCAAGATATTCACAATATTTAAGGTATGTCAGTGTTTACAGAAAATTTTTCAGCAACTCTTCCTCCTCCAACAAGGAAATCCGAGCGATGGAAATACTCTTCTATAGCGAAGCTTTTGAATAATGAAATATCTATTTCAAAGGAGGCTGCTCAAGGAAAGAATGGCTGGCCTGAATCGATTTCGTTTAATCCAGTTATTTGCCTTGAAGCCTATATAGCTGTATTTAAAAACGGTATTTTCGAGCCGACTTTAAGCAATCTTCCGACATCAGATGGATTAGAATGTGTTCCATCTAGCAAACGGAATAAAAGTGAAGACCTAGAATTTTCAAATAATTACTCTAAAAAAGAGTGGATTGGGGAGTTAAATGAAAGTTATCGTCAGGACGGACTATATCTCAAAGTTCATAGAAATGTAAAAGTTGACAGACCCATTATTATTCATCACTTAACGGACGGTATAGGAGTGGCGACTTTTCCCGGGCATTTTATTAGAGTTGAGGAAGGAGGGAGCTTGGAAATAGCGGTTTGGTCTAGTGCCACAGATGATTCATGTGGGATGTACAATGGAATCTTAGAAGCCTCACTAGCTCCAAACGCCTCGTTGTCAATTGAAAAAGTATGTAACGAAGGCGGAGAAGTCTTCCACTTTTCACATGAGCATATTGTACAAGAACGAGATAGCAGATTGAAAATGAACACCTTTACTATTAAAGGCAATTGGGTTCGCAATGATTTGGAGGTAATTTCTCTTGGAAAGGGAACCGATTCCGTTATTAATGGAGCTTATCTTCCAATCGGTACGGAACATGTTGATAACCATACAACGATGGACCACACCTGTTCCGATGGTACTTCTTCGGAAATATATAGAGGTGTTTTGTACGGAAACTCTACAGGAGTGTTTAATGGGAAGGTCTTCGTAAGAAAGGATGCTCAAAAGACAAATGCATTTCAGCAAAACACGAATATCGTGGCTGATAGTGGCGCATCAATAAATGCGAAACCTGAGTTAGAAATATATGCGGACGATGTAAAATGTACTCACGGATGCACGGTAGGACAATTTGATTTAGACGCTCTATTCTATATTAAGTCTCGTGGAATTGATGAAAAGAATGCCAAAGCTTTGTTAGTCAAGGCCCTTTTAAACGATGTGCTATCTTGCGTTTTATGTTCAGAACTACGTGATGAGATAATGCGTCTTTATACAGAACGTCATGAATGGTAATTATGATGTAAATAATATTCGTAGACAATTCCCGATTCTAGAAAGGAAGATAAATGGCTTCCCTCTAGTGTATCTAGATAGCGCAGCGTCGGCTCAAAAACCAAATGTAGTTATAGAGACTCAGCGCGAGTATCTATCACATTTCCATAGCAATATTCATCGCGGAGTGCATTCGTTGGCAATTCAAGCAACGGAAGCTTTTGAAGGAGCTCGCAAGACCATAAAAGAACATTTTGGCGCTGCGGATAGTTCAGAAATAATTTTTACATCAGGGGCAACAGACAGCATCAACCTAGTAGCGGGCTCTTGGGGTAGGGCAAACCTTACCGCATCCTCAACTGTTTTACTTACTCGTCTCGAACACCACAGCAACATAGTGCCCTGGCAGATTCTCGCATCTGAAATAGGCTTTACAATAGAGGTCGTGGAGATATTTCCTGACGGCACACTCGATATTCAAGATTATAAGGCCAAACTTTCTTTATCACCCACTATCGTATGTTTTTCTCATGTTTCTAACACACTTGGGACGATAAATGACGCTAAGCTTATGACTTCACTAGCTCACGAAGTTGGTGCACTTGTGCTTATTGATGGCGCTCAAGCGGCTCCACACATGAATGTTGACTTACAGGATATTAATTGTGATTTCTATGTTGCTTCAGGCCATAAAATGTACGGCCCTACTGGAATAGGTTTTTTATATGGAAAATCTTCACTATTGGAATCTATGCCACCTTGGCGAGGGGGTGGAGAGATGATCGCTTCTGTGAGTTTTGAAGAACCCACGACCTTTAACGTTGCTCCCTACAAATTTGAAGCAGGCACACCTCATATTTCCGGAGCGATTGCTTTTGCATCGGCAATTAAGTGGATGGAATCAGTTGGAGTTGAAAATATCGCTTCACATGAGCTTGCTCTAACGAAATATGCTCACGAAGAGCTATTAAAAATTGAAGGACTTAGAATTTACGGCACAGCAAAGCATAAAGCAGGGGTCGTTAGTTTTCTTGTAGAAGGAGTCCACCCTTCAGATCTCGCGACTTTGTTAGATCAGCTCGGGATAGCTGTTAGGACGGGACACCATTGTACAGAGCCATTAATGAATTGGTTTAAGATTCCTGGAACTGTGCGAGCAAGTTTCGCGGCTTATACCACTTTTGAAGATATCGACTCTTTGGTGGCTGCTTTAGAAAGAGCAATAAAGATGTTGAAATAGTATTAATTTGTGGTTATGATAGAAACATTACGCTCAAATTTTGCCCACCTCTTCGAAGAGGAATTACTGATAGAGATTAGCAAAGTTGGTAAACACCTTAATGTTAATGTTGGAGAAACATTAATGGAATTAGGTAGTAAAGTAAGGAATATGCCTCTTCTTGTAAATGGAGCCATAAAAGTGTTTCGCCTTGACGATGATTATCGGGAACAGATTTTATATTTTCTTGAACGTGGTGACACCTGCGCGATGACTTTAAACTGTTGCGTGACGAATTCTCAAAGTGAGATTAAAGCGGTTGCAGAGTTTGATTCTGAATTAATTCTAATTCCAGCTGAGAAGATGGAAGAGTTCCTGAAATTTAAAAGTTGGCGACGATTCGTTTTTGACAGTTATAATAACAGATTTTCAGAGCTCTTAGAAGTAGTAGACTCTTTAGCTTTTATGAAACTAGACGAGCGTTTATTTAAGTACTTACATGATAAAGCTTTAGTAAACTCGAATATTCTCATAGAAATTACTCACAATGAGATAGCAATGGAGATGAACACCTCAAGAGTAGTTATTTCAAGGGTATTAAAGAAACTGGAGTTGGAGGCAAAAATTAAGCTTCATAGGAACAAGATTGAAGTTCTTGAATTATAAGTCTTGTGTAACATTTGTAACTGTGGGCACGAAAAGCCCGCTTCATCTTTGTACCGTAAATCAAAAAACAAATGAAGATGAGTATTCAAGATCGGATTAACAACGAAGAGACAACGATTGTAGATGTGCGTACACAAAGTGAATTTTTTGGAGGCCATGTCAGGGGATCTATTAACATCCCGCTAAATCAAATCGTATCTAGGATAGATGAATTGTTGACTATGCAGCCCATGGTTATTTGTTGCGCCTCTGGAGGTAGAAGCGGACAAGCAACAGCATATTTAAAGGAGCAGGGTCTAGATGCTGTAAATGGTGGAGGGTGGATGATGGTTGATGCTCAAAAAGTCTAATCAAATGGTTAAGAATCTAAATTTAGAGAGCTTCCAAGAAAAGGTTCACAACTTTTCTAAAGACGAGAACAACTGGAATTTTAAGGGTGATAAACCTTGTATAATAGACTTTTATGCAGACTGGTGCGCCCCCTGCAAAACTCTAGGGCCAATTCTAGAGGACATATCAAAAGAATATGATGGCAAGGTGGATATTTATAAAATAAACACGGAAAATGAGAGAGAATTAGCATCTGCTTTTGGGATAAGAAGCATTCCTTCAATTCTATTTATCCCTCAGGGAGATAAACCTCAAATGCAAGCGGGCCTAATGGATCACAACGCTTTTAGAGGGGCAATCAAAAACACTTTAAAAATTGCATGATGTTTGAGAAAACAGCCAAGTTCTTCAAGGGAACAGATTATAAAGAGTTGGTCTCTAACGGAGCAGTAATACTAGATGTAAGGATGCCTACAGAATATATGGGAGGCCATATAAAAGGGAGTAAAAATGTACCATTAAATACCATTTCTAAGAAAGCAATGGAAATAAAAAATTGGGATAAATCAGTAATTCTATGTTGCAAGTCAGGAATGCGTAGTAGTCAAGCAACAGGAATTTTGAAGTCACATGGAGTAGACGCCGTAAATGGTGGCGGATGGGCTTCCTTGAATTCACGACTACGATGAAATCAGTGATTTATATATTAGTAAGTATAGTTTTAGGCGGGGCTTTAGGCTATCTTTATTGGTTTAATATTGGTTGCTCTTCGGGCTCTTGCGCCATCACTTCGGTATGGTGGAGAAGCACATTGTATGGAATGCTCTTCGGGTTTTTATTGAGAGATGTTGTTGGGAGTTGGATTTTTAAATTAACAGGATGGTAAATATTATGAATGTTCTTCAAATCACTTTTGTTTCTTCATTCGTAGTGATTTTGAGCGCTTGTTTTGGCCAAACCCCAACCCCCCATCCCTCAATAATAGATCTTTCAACTTTTGAATTTGTTGAGATGATAAAAAATGACGGGATCCTTATCGATGTTCAAACACTAGAGGAGTTTGATGAGGCACACCTTGAAAAGGCTATACAGATGGATTATTATAGTGATGCATTCGAAAAGGTGGCAATGGAACTTCCGAAAGAAAAAGTGATCTATGTTTATTGTAGAAGCGGTAGTAGAAGCGCCTCAGCGTCAAAAATATTTCTCGAACAAGGGCATCCCAAAGTTTATAATTTAATAGGTGGAATAACCGAATGGCAAAATGCCGGTTTACCAGTTTTTTCTGAATGATTTAATAAATATAACATGAAATACATTTTACTACTAATTGGCCTTACTGTAATAGCGTCTATTTCATTTGCTCAGCAATCGATGAATATCTCTCACCAAGGAACCAATCCGATTTCGATTACTGTTCAGGTAGGAGAGGATATTACATTTATTTACGGAGGAGGAGGAGCTCATCCAATGACTGAGGGTTGGCAAGATGGATCGGCTTCAACTCCAGAGCCATTTGCAACTCAAACGGTTACATCATCAAATCCTACTACAACATTCCAAATGTCAGTGCCGGGACATTATGTTTTTCACTGTAATACAAATCCTGGAAATCAAAACAACTGGGGGACTATTATTGTAGATGGAGAAATAAGTGGAGTAGAAGAAGCTTCAGCCTCTAACTTGAAGGTCTTCCCTAACCCAGCCCAAGATATAATTAAGATTGATGGAAATACTGAAGGGACAGCTGTAATTACAGACATTAATGGAAAAATTGTAATGAGTGATTTTACTACTTCAGCGATCATTAGTGAATTGTCTCGTGGAACCTACTTCATAAAGAAAGATGGGACGAGCACAATTTTTATAAAACAGTAATTATGAAGAATGTAAATATTCTTTTTGTATTAGCAACATCCTTTTTTGTAACATCTTGCTGTAAGCATCCAGAGGTAGAAACAGCAACTCCACTTTTGCTTGATGTTCCTGCTCATGTAGCAACATCAATAATAGGAGAGATGCCTATCCCAGTAGACAACCCTACAACTGTTGAAGGCGTGGCTCTAGGACGAAAACTTTTCTATGAAAACATGCTATCAACAGATAATACTATGTCATGCGCGACTTGCCATGTCCAAGAAGATGGTTTCAGCGATAAGAATAGGTTTAGCGAGGGCATTACGGGAGATCTCGGAGGAAGACAAGCTATGGCTGTGATAAATCTAGGATGGTCAGAGTTCTTTTTTTGGGATGGACGAGCAGTATCACTCGAAGACCAGGCATTTGGCCCCGTTGTAAATCCTATTGAACTAAATGAGACATGGCCTAATGTTGTTACGAAGCTCCAAGATGATTGTGATTACCCCCATCTATTTGAAGCTGCTTTTGGAACGTCTATCATTGACTCAGTTCTTGTGAGCAAGGCTATAGCTCAATTTGAGAGAACACTGCTTTCATTTAATTCGAGATATGACAAGTATTTTTATGAGAATGAGGATGTATTTACTCAGGCTGAGTTAAATGGCTTTGACGTATTTATGGGTGTTGGAGAGTGTGTACACTGCCATTCAGGTCCACTTTTGTCTGACGACATGTTTAGAAACAATGGTCTCGATATCGCCTTTACAGATCTTGGTCTAGGTGACATAACAGGGGATGCTACTGATAATGGAAAGTTCAAAGTAACAACGTTGAGAAATATTGCCCAAACGGCTCCATATATGCATGATGGCAGATTTGCCACTCTGAAAGAAGTTGTTGAACATTACAATAGTGGTGTATTGGCAGAGTCTCCGAATTTAGATTCTGAGATGGAACATTTTAAAGGGGGGTTAGATCTAACACTAGAGCAGAAAAATGATTTGGTTTCGTTTTTGCATACAATGTCTGATAACACCTTCTTAGAGAACCCGGATTTTTCTGACCCTAATTAGACATCTAGGTTTTTGTGTATTAATCAAGGGGGTTAGCACCAGGTTTATACAATGATAGTCTAGATTGAACCTCGACCATTGATAATAAGCGCTAAGCTCACATACCTTTGCATTATGGGAAACATGAAATTGTTAGAAGCGCGCCAAAGCGAAGTTGTAGAGGAGTTTTCTATGTTTAGTGATTGGATGGAGAAGTATGAGTATATCATCGAGATGGGAAAAGAGCTATGCCCTATGGAGGAGAATGAGAAAACTGAGGAGAATTTAATCAAAGGGTGTCAAAGTAGGGTTTGGTTAACCGCAAGGATAAATGAAGAAGGAGATTTGATTTTCTCAGCTGATAGTGATGCGATTATAACAAAGGGCTTGGTTGCTTTAATGGTTAGAGTGTTGAGCGGCGCCAAACCTGAGGATGTTGCAAGCGTTGAACTGCACTTTTTAGATGACATAGGACTGCATGAACATTTGAGCCCGACGCGGTCGAATGGTCTTGCCTCAATGGTAAAACAGATGAAGATGTACGGACTTGTGTTTTCTAAACGTTCTTAGCAGAGAGATTTCTCCCCATGCTATCGTTTCTATCAAATTTGAATCCTGATTTTAAGAAACTACTCTCAGGTAGTGGACTTGTCATGGCTTTTAAAGTCGCTGGGGCTGGGGCTGGATATGTTTTTGCGTATTTGATAACATCAAACTATGGAGCAGAGTCTTTCGGAATTTTCGAGCTTAGCCTTACAGCCCTAACCATCGCGAGCTTATTCGCCAGACTGGGTCTTGGTGGAGCCTTGGTAAGATTCATACCTGAATTCGTTGAGAAGGGAGCGGGCGCTAACCTCCGCAAGGTCTACAGACTGGCTATATTACTCTCTCTGCCGTTTTCGATTTTGCTTGGTGTTTTACTTTATGTATATGCATACGATCTAGCCATGCTTTTCGGGAATGAAGGTCTCACGACCCCATTTAGAATTGCTGCTCATATTATTCCTTTTGCAACCTCATATCAAATAAATGCAGAGGCATACAGAGGTATGAAAAAGATGAAAGGGTACAGCATTCTTCAAAGAGGGACAGTAATCCTCATTGCGATTGCGGCATTCTTCATCCTACAATTTCAGGGCTATGAAACCCACTTAATTCCACTTTTTTCATTCGGAATAGGAGTGATTTTGCTGTCAGTTTTTGCAGCTTTCACGACCCCACGAACTCTGTCAAAGCAAGTCGTCGCAAAAACAACTTCCAAGACTGATGAAATAGCCATAAAACCACTTCTAAAGGTGGCTTTCCCTATGCTTATAAGCACGTCGATGTTTATGATCATGAGTTGGTCTGACACGCTGATGATTGGCTATTACTTAGATGAGTCAGAGGTAGGAATATATCGCTTGGCGTTCAAAGTAGCCACCCTCATAACCTTCGCTCAGTTCGCAATAAATAGCATAGCGGCCCCAATGTTTAGCTCCTTTAGTGCAAAGAATGATCTGGCAGGTCTCCGAAAGATGACCCGCAACATTGGGTATATGAACCTCATTATCAGCACACCCATTTTTATAGCAATTCTTATCTTCCCGAGTTTTGTTTTAGACTTCTTCGGTGAAGAGTTCACGGATGGTGTTGCACCTTTAATTATCCTAGCTATAGGCCAAATCATTAATGCTATTTGCGGCCCAGTGATGTACCTCCTCAACATGACAGGGAAGGAAAAGCAAGCTCGAAATATCATCATAGTCGCCTCCATCATAAATGTAGCTCTCAACCTATACTTTATTCCACTTTACGGTCTAATGGGAGCAGCGATTGCGACTGGAGTTAGTACTGTTGTTTGGAATATAATGGCTGTATTCCAGATTAAGAAGGAGTATGGCTTTATTTCCATCCCCCACCCATTTTAAGCTCTCACGTGAAAAAGGATTCTCTAAATTTTTTCGTAATAGGAGCTGCTAAAGCGGGGACCACCACAGTTTTCGAGCGCCTCAATGCTCGATCAGATGTTTACCTCAGCCCTCTCAAGGAGCCCAATTACTACTCCTCGGATATTGACACCTCGAAGTTCTCCCCCGAATTTCGTGCGAACACCCGCCTAGATCTGTCGGACTACTTCTCTCAATCTCCACTACCGATACTTCAAGTAGGCTTTATTCGCGACTCCTCCGAGTACGCCTCTCTTTTTGCGCCCGCCCCATCAACAGCGCTTATCCGTGGAGAATGCAGTACCTCCTATTTATTTTCGCATGCCGCCCCAGCCGCCCTTGCCGCAGAACACCCCAATGCCCGCATCTTAATCATGCTCCGCAACCCCATCGACCGCTTGTACTCCCATTATATGATGGCCCGCAAGTACGGCTTCACTTCACTTCCTCTTTGCGAGGCCGTAGAAAAAGATCTCGCTCATCCATCACCAGCTTGGGGCGCGAGCGAGCTCTTCGTACAATTGGGACTATACTCTCAACAAATTTCACGTTGGCGAGCACATTTCCCCGACATCCAAATAAAAATCATGCTTACCGAAGACCTTCGCGCGCCAGATAAATGGCAAGATCTCCTAGATTGGCTGAAACTCCCTCAGGCAGCAACTCAGCACAACAAAAGCGACGCGAATAGGGGAGGTCTAGCCCGATTCGAAAAGCTCAATCGCTTTCTTACTTCGCACGGGCTTAAACACAAACTCGGCAACTTGATCCCATCTAGTCTTAAGAATAAGCTCGTAACTTGGTATTACAATTCCGAGGCTCTCCCGAAGATGACCACAGAAGAGAGAGAATATGTATCAGGAATTTACGCTGAGGAAATCGCAACGTTACAGCGTGAGCTAAAATTAGAAGTAGGTAATTGGAAATAGACTACAGACTCCAACACAAAGTTAAATCACATCCTTTTCCCGCTTCTGCTTCCCTCTTCCGCTTCCGCCTCTAACCTCATCACCTCTTTCGCAAACGCCTTCATGTTATCATCTCGAACAGGAGTGGAAGGCGGGAATTTCTCTTTGCGATGATCGACTTGATTTCCGTCCTTCCAAAACCTAAAACAAACGTGTGGTCCAGTAGCGAGTCCAGTCGAACCCACAAGCCCTATGGTTTCTCCTTGTTTAACCCTATCACCTACAGATACTAGGCGCTTACTCATATGTAAATATTGAGTTTCGTAGGTGTTGTTATGGCGAATCTTCACATATTTCCCATTGCCATTTGTGTAACTAGATTTTGTAACCACACCATCACCCACAGCTTGAATAGGAGTCCCGGTTTTAGCTGCATAATCTGTTCCCAAGTGGGCTTTCACTTTCTTTAAAATAGGATGAAAACGCTTCTTGTTAAAGCTGCTGGAAATTCGTGAAAACTCAACTGGGGATTTTAAAAAAGCCTTTCTCAACGACTCTCCTTGTGGATCGAAATAATCTGGACCATCGCCTTGATCGAATCGGTATGCCGGGAGATCTATTCCGTGGTGGTTGAAGTTGCAGAAAAGTATAGTAGGCATTCCCACGTCCTTTCCGTTCACCCTTTTACGTAAGTAATACGCCTCGAAAGCGTCCCCCGGCTGTACGTGCGTGAAATCGATGGTCCAGGCATATACACTAGCCATTGCTACTGCGAGATTAGTTGGCACGCCTAATCTTTCAAAATCGACATATAAAGAGGTGGTTATCTCTCCTTGCACGCTCCTATAAATGGTATCTACTTCGTATGAACCAAGTCTTGCGCCTAAAGTGTCTTTCAAAGAGAAAACTACGTAGTCTAAGTCATTTCTTTCATATATAAGCCAAACCGGGATTTCGCTTGTGTCCCTCTCTGCAGCAACCCACCAGCGCTTTCCATCTCGCATTTTCCTAACATCATATACCTCCCTACTGTTAGCGACAAGCGTAGCGACTTTACCTGCGCCAATCCCGAAATTATCAAGAAGATGCGAGAGGGTTTGGTCTTTGCGAATAATGCCAGAATCCACTTCAAGACTGTCCCAAAACAAATCGAATCGAATCACCGGATCAGGAACTATGGCAGGTAGTCCGCTCGAGTTTGCAGACTCAGTATGATTACAACTTAAGAACACAAGCACGCTTAATACGCTAGTATAAAAAAGAACTAATCTCATATACTATATGATCTACTTTACCCCGAAAACTTCACGACTCACCCAACTTTTACCCCAATCTTCGATTTCCTGCTCACTCCATAATTCTGGGAAGAATATGCGCTTTTGGAAACGAGGAGGAAGATATTTCTGCCAATTGGTTCCACCTGATGCTGCGATATCTGCAGGGTTGCGTTGTAGGTAGCGAACTGCAGATTTGTAGTGAACTAGCGTCCAGTTTATATTTACGTTTACATCTAACCACCGCATAGCTTGACGTAAGTCCTCTTTAACATCAGTTTTATCGTCAGAAAACTCGAGAGAATCTGCTGCAGCTCGTATATTAGAAGTAAAGACTTTTACAGCTAGTTCCTTTAATCCCTCATCGTATTTCTTTTCAAATTGTTTAAGAGTGAGAGTTTTCGAACCAGACTTTAATTCAGAAGCCCCTTCTCTCCAATAAAGGTGGTCGAAAATTAAAGGAATGTCTTTTAACGAATATCCTGCGAACTTATCTCTGTGATTTTTGTGAGAAAGGCGATCTAACGTTGTGCTATAGATTTCCACTTTTCGATATTGAGCACTCTGGAAACCACTCGCAGGGAGTAGCGACATTCGAAATTTCAGGAACTCACCTTGATCCATTCCGTCCACCATAATATCGAAGCTACTGGTTAGAGCTTCGAAGTAGCGATTGATTCTCCTTACTCGTTCTAATAAAAATTTAGGCGTAAGATTCCCAGATTTAACGTGCTCATCGACACGATCGAATTCGTGTATTGCAAGTTTAAAGTACAGCTCTGTAATTTGATGATAGATAATGAAGACTTTCTCATCAGGGTATGGTGTAATCGGTTGTTGAAGATTCAACAGTGTGTCAAGGTTTATATAATCCCAGTAAGTGAGGAAGTCAGCATACAAAAGACCATCTAAATACGAAGATAAATCTTGCCCCATATCAGAATATTTCTTCTGCAAAAGGTCTAATTTCTCTAATATTTCTGGCTTAAAATCGGTTGTGTTAGGCATAGCTTATGATTTTATTGTAGCAATACATTTTAATTCAATCGCAATAGGAGTGGGAAGACAGTTTATCTCTACAGTTGTTCGGCAAGGTCTCTTATCCCCAAGGTCAGAAAAATATTCTGCATAAATACGATTGAACTCAGTAAAATCTCTTGACATATTCGTTAAAAATACGGTAACATCTACAAGCTCTTCCCACGAACTGCCACTTGCCTTTAAAATAGCGTTTACATTAGCAAAAACCGCGTGAACCTGAGCGGCAATATCATAGTTTATAACCTCCCCGTTCGCGGAAAGTTCTAAACCAGGCACTTTGCTATCGCTTGTACCTGATCCCGCTATACGTGGCCCAACTCCACTTAAGAATAAAAGTTTACCCACTCTTCTAGCGTGTGGGTAAGATCCCACAGGCTTAGGTGCATTATTTGTATAAATACTATTGCTCATGCCTCGAAGGTAGTAACTTGCGGCTATGCGTTACGAAAAATTACCATCTGCGTTATACACACGCAATAGAAAGGCATTAGCTGACAAGTTAGATTCTAAAGGCTTAAGCCTATTTTTTTCAAATGATATTTATCCAACTAGTGCAGATGGAACAATGCCTTTTGTTCAGGCAACTGATATTTTCTATTTGAGTGGAGTAGATCAAGAGGAAACAATCTTACTTCTTTTCCCTGATGCACATTCAGATGCAGATAAAGAGATTTTGTTTACGATTGAGACAAGTGAGGAGCTGGCAGTTTGGCATGGAGCGAAACTCACCAAACAAGAGGCAAGAGAATCTACAGGCATTCGAAACGTTCAGTGGTTATCCGCATTCGAAAGCACGCTTCACAGGCTTATGGCAGAAGCAGAATTGCTTTACTTGAACGACAACCCCCACACACGCGCGAGCACACTAGTTGAAACTCGTGAGTCACGCGAGAACACTAGTATTAGAGAAAAATATCCAAATCATATTACGGAAAGAACAGCCCCTCTCCTTTATGATTTAAGAGCAGTAAAGCATAAGACGGAAATTTTGCAAATGCAAAGAGCTTGTGACATTACAAAAGCAGGACTTGAAAGAGTACTTCAATTTGTAAAGCCTGGAGTAATGGAGTATGAAATTGAAGCAGAATTTCTTCATGAATTTATAAGAAGAGGTTCAAGAAGGTTTGCCTACACGCCAATTGTCGGGAGTGGTGCAAACGCTTGTGTACTTCATTATATTGAGAATAATAAGGAATGTAAAGCCGGCGATGTGGTACTTATGGATGTGGGCGCTGAGTATGGCAATTACGCAGCGGACATGACCAGGTGTATCCCTGTTAGCGGAAAATTTACAGATAGGCAGCGAGCGGTGTATAACTCAGTTTATTCAGTTATGCAAGATGCAACTAAACTACTCAGACCTGGCGTGAGTTTACATGAATATCACAAGCAAGTAGGAGAGCTTATGACGAAGCAGCTACTCGATTTGAAGCTTATTGACAAGCATGACGTATCTAAACAATCAGCATCCTCTCCTGCCTATAAAAAGTATTTTATGCACGGAACTTCTCACTTTATAGGTTTAGATGTTCACGATGTAGGACATTGGCAAAATCCTATACAAGCAGGAAATGTTTTCACATGTGAGCCAGGAATTTACATACCTGAAGAAGGCCTGGGAATACGCTTGGAGAATGATATAGTAATCACGGATAATGGGTTCGTTGACCTAATGGCACACATCCCTATTGAGGCTGAAGCTATAGAAGAGGGCATGAACTCTTAGACCTTTAAGAAAAGCAAGATAATTTACACTTGGATTCACTAACTTGTGTGCCAAATAAAGATGGAATAAGATGAATAATTTTTGTAAGATTTTAGCGGTGTCGATGTTTTTTATTTCAATGAATTTCACAACTGTAAACGCCCAGTTTATTGGATATACAGTTGAATTAGACACAATGTTTTTAGAGGAAGGGAGCGACCTAGAATTCTTTGGCACATATCGTGTTTACGCGAACTTTACAAATCAGAACGATGCAATTAGCGCTTTATTTTCAGATGTAGGAGCTCTTGATACTCCACCCATGTTTATAGATGCCCCATGCGGATGCCATAATCCAGTTGACGGAAGTTCGGTGATGGATGCTACAAACAATTCAGTTTTTTGGAGCACTGTCCCAGACTGGGAATTCGACACTTATTGGACAATAGGAATGACAAGTGGTGACGCTGTTGGTTTACTACCCCTGTCTGTTGGAATGCCTAATGGAGATGAAATTTGCTCGGGCTCTTCAAATGACGGAGCATTATTCGTGATTGAGATTCCGCCAAATGCTTTGGCAGGTGAGAATTTAAGGGTGTTAATTGCTCAAGTAACAACATGTGGAGATTGGTCGCTTCAGACGTGTATTTCAACTTTTATTAATGCTGACCAAACAAATGTAGAAGATAATTGCCCAGACCTTTTGGTGGTTCCCCACCCTTTTATAGATGGTGAATGTGTAAACGATTCTGACGGAGATGGAGTTTGTGATGAATTTGAAATAGCAGGGTGTTCTGAGCTAGAAGCATGTAACTATGACCCAAATGCAACAGACGATAGTATGGATTGTGATTATACGTGTTATGGCTGTATAGATGAAGAAGCATGTAATTTTAATTCTATTGCGACAGTTGATGATGAAAGCTGTGATTACTTAAGTTGTGCTGGATGTATGAACTCTATGGCGTGCAACTTTGACATTGATGCGACAATTGAGGATTCAACTTGCATATTACCTGGTGACCCTTGTGATGATGGCTATGAGAATTCTATAAACGATGAGATACAGCCATCCTGCGAATGTCAAGGGATTGGTTGCAATGATCCCAATGCATGTAACTATGAACCCAACGCAATTCCCACTCCATCATTATG
>JABISU010000031.1 GCA_018700255.1 Flavobacteriales bacterium
CACCTATAAAAAAGTTGTAGTAGTTGGATCTGATAAAATGAGTTCTATTGTCGATTATACCGATAGAACAACATGCATCTTATTCGGTGACGGTGCTGGAGCTGTTCTGCTTGAGCCATCTGAAGATGAAAACGGAATACAAGATCACATCCATCACTGTGATGGCGCAGGTTCTGAAATGTTAAGGCAAGAAGCCGGAGGGTCTCTAAATCCTGCTACCCACGAGACAGTAGATAAAAAAATGCACTACCTCTTTCAAGATGGAAGACCTGTATTTAAAGCAGCTGTATTAAGTATGGCAGACGTAAGTTACGAAATCATGGAGCGCAATGGACTCACTAGTGATGACGTAGCATGGTTAGTTCCCCACCAAGCCAACCTAAGAATAATTGATGCCACACAAAAGCGTATGGGAATTGAGAGTGAAAAAGTAATGATAAACATTCAGAACTATGGAAACACCACCGCTGCCACAATCCCACTTTGCTTAAGAGACTGGGAGTCTCAGCTGAAAAAAGGAGACAATATTATTCTTGCCGCCTTCGGTGGAGGATTCACCTGGGGGTCCATCTATGTGAAGTGGGCATACGACACACAATCTTAACATTCTAGAAGTACCTTGCGATCCTGAATAAATCATGACATCATGAAACTAGCAGAAATTCAAGACCTAATAAAGTTCATCGCAAAAGCCGGTGTTACGGAAGTTGAAATAGAGCAGAAAGACTTTAAGATTACGATTAAGTCTGAAATGCCTAAGCGTAAAAAAGGACTTACAGAACCTGTGGTTCATCACACCCACGTTCCTCCTGCTACGGAAGTTCCTATACAAATTCCAGTAGTAGCTCCTAAAGTGGAGGCTGAGGCTCCAGCTCCAGTAGTTGAAGAGGTGGACGAAAACTTAAATTACATCGAAGTTAAATCACCTATGATTGGTACATTTTACCGTCGCCCTAGTCCTGACAAAGATCCTTTAAAGGATGTGGGTGATATGATCAAAGAAGGTGATGTTGTTTGTGTGATCGAGGCGATGAAACTCTTCAATGAGATCGAGTCTGAGATAAAAGGTAAGATCGTTAAATTCCTAGTTGAGGATAACACTCCTGTGGAATACGACCAACCATTATTCCTAGTAGATCCATCTTAAACCTTCGTCAACGAAGCACCATAAATCATGTTTAAGAAAATCCTCATAGCAAACAGAGGCGAAATCGCATTACGAGTAATACGCACTTGCAGGGAGATGGGTATATCTACTGTAGCTGTGTACTCTACTGCCGATAAAGACAGTCTTCCTGTACGTTTTGCTGACGAAGCTGTATGCATAGGACCACCACCAAGCGCTGATAGTTATCTCAACATTCCTAACATAATTGCTGCAGCCGAGATAACTAACTCTGACGCAATTCACCCTGGTTACGGTTTCCTTTCTGAAAATGCTGCTTTCTCACGTATTTGTGAAGAAAATAACATTAAATTCATCGGAGCTAGCGCTGATATGATTGACTCTATGGGAGATAAAGCTGCCGCTAAAACTACCATGAAAAAGGCTGGTGTACCTACCATCCCAGGTTCTGACGGAATTCTTGATACATATGAAGACGCTGAAAAATGTGCTAATGATATGGGCTACCCTATCATGATGAAAGCCACAGCTGGAGGAGGAGGAAAAGGGATGGCGTTGTGTAATAACAACGAAGATCTAACTAAGGCTTGGGAAAACACTCGTCGCGAAGCTGCTGCCGCTTTCGGAAACGACGCTATGTATATGGAGAAATTCATAGAAGAGCCTCATCACATCGAAATCCAAATAGCCTCTGACTATAGAGGGAAAGCATGCCATCTTTCTGAGAGGGACTGCTCAATTCAACGTCGCCATCAAAAACTCGTTGAAGAAACACCATCTCCATTTATGACCGATAAGCTTCGTAAAAAAATGGGAGATGCTGCTGTAAAAGCTGCTGAAGCAGTGAAGTACGAAGGTGTGGGCACAGTCGAATTTTTAGTAGATGCTAACCGTAACTTCTATTTTATGGAAATGAACACTCGTATCCAAGTAGAACACACTATTACAGAGGAAGTAATCAACTACGACTCGATTAAGGAGCAGATTAAACTTGCATCTAGAGAGAAAATAAGTGGGCGCAATCACGCACCTACTATGCACGCTATTCAATGTCGAATAAACGCTGAGGATCCTGAACGCAACTTTGCTCCTTGCCCTGGAACCATAACACATTACAATCAACCTGGTGGTCATGGTGTGCGTGTTGACACCCACGTTTACGCAGGTTATCAAATCCCTCCTTTCTACGATAGTATGATAGCTAAGCTTATAGTTGTAGCCCAAACACGTGAAGAGGCTATAACCAAGATGGAACGCGCCCTAGACGAATACATCATAGAAGGAGTAAAGACTACCATTCCTTTCCATCAACGTCTGATGAAAAATGAAAAATTTCGTTCAGGAAACTTCACGACAAAGTTCATGGAAGAAGAGGATATCTAAAAAATTCTATTCAACCTTTGTTGTTATGAGTACGGTAGAGCGTGATTCCTGGGGCACACTTTTAACACAGAGATATAACAGCTCGTGGGGTGTCGTTACTTATTTAAAATCTTAGTAGTACTATGTCCTGGCAACAAAGGGACTGAATGAATTGTCCCGCCAGCTGCTCGGGTTTCCGTAGAGCCTACAATGTAGGTTGGGTGGTCTCGATTGATACACAATGGATCGTAATCGCCTCCCTTCACAAGCACATCAGGGGAGAGAGAGGTTATTATTGAGAGGGGTGTGTCGGAATCGAAAATGATGGTTGCATCTACGACTGATAAGGCAGAGATAAGTCGGGCACGGTTGAAATCTGAGTGGATGGGACGATCTGGCGCTTTCCCGAGGCGACGAACGCTAGAGTCAGAGTTGATTCCAACAACGAGCTTAGTGCCTAAGGAGAGAGCAGACTCGAGACAGTGAAGATGCCCTGCGTGAAGTATGTCAAATACCCCGTTCGTAAAAACAATTTTTTCTCCATCTGAACTCCATTTAGAAGCTAGTGAGAGTAAATCATCGAGGTTTAGTGATACATACGGATTCACTTAGAAATCTTTTTAAGAGATAAACGGTTGACTACTATGAATAAATAGCCTAAGGCTCCGGTGAAGATAACCATTGAGGTTTGGGTTATCCAAACAACATTAGCAACAGCAACTCCGATTAATTTTCCGTAGCCTATAGATTCAAAAGCAAGAGTTACAGCCCATTGATACGATCCTATACCACCTGGTGTGGGGAATACCATGCCAAACCCGCCTGCGACCATAACCCATAGGGCATCTAAAATACCAATATCGTTAACGCCTTTCATAGCCTTGAACAAAAAGTACGACATGAAGAAATACATTATCCAAATGAAAAAAGTGTGAAGTATGAAGGCCTTTCTACGCTTCATTGCTAGGACGCTCTTTATGCCCTCGCCGATTCCTGAGACAAACTCAGAGATTTTATTGCTCTTGCGTATCATTATAATTCCGACAATAGCTATGGAAACAAAGGTGAGGATTGCAATAAGTAGTGTGGTGCCCTGAGGGAGTTGGATTTTATCTAAGAGGGTGATAACCGCATCTAAGTTTGTAGAAAAGGCAATGGTCATTAAGATGAATAGCATGCTTATATCAACGACGCGCTCGGTGATTACCGTGCCAAATAACTTATTGATAGGGATATCATCTGTAGAATTAAGTGCCGCACAGCGGACGAGCTCACCGGAACGTGGAACAAATGTATTTGAGAAATAGCCTAATGCTACGGCGCAAATCGCCATGAATTTAGATGCTGTATAACCCATCGGTTCGAGCAAGATAATCCACCTTAGACCACGACTTATTATAGCTAACAATCCTAAAATGAAGGTGAGAATGATAGCCCACCAAGGCGCGGAAGACATATAATCAAAAAGCTCAGCTTTATCCTCTACCATGTCCATAAGTTTCACTAAAAGGAAAATTCCGATTGCGAAAAAACTGATGAGAGTGAGCGTTTTTTTGATATTCATATACTTCTCGGTTTGCTACTTAGTTTTTTTACACTTACTTGAGCTTGTTAGTTGCTGTTTCAGGGAAAACCAACGTCGGGGTGAAGGTCTTGGCGTCCTCTACAGATAGGATTCCGTAAGCTACGACAATAATAATGTCGCCTGGAGAACATCTACGTGCAGCGGG
Source organism: Flavobacteriales bacterium (assembly GCA_018700255.1). The sequence continues at coordinate 4,219 of JABISU010000031.1, forward strand.
ACCGTTCATGCATACTACACCTGAGCCACGTTCACCAACTATTGTGTAAGTTTCTAAGCGTTCGCCATTGTTGACATTCACTATTTGGACTTTTTCTCCCTCAATAAGGCCTGCCGCATCGAGCAAATCTTCATCGATTGTAATACTTCCTACATAATTCAAATCCGCCTGAGTAATTGTAAGGCGGTGCAACTTAGAGCGCATAACTGTTATTAGCATTGCGCAAAAATAGTAATTCTTTTATTGTAACTCACTCACCTAATCCACTTTCCACCTCAACTCTACGCGACGGTTAGCGGCGTGTACTTCTGGAGGGCAAACATTCGAATTTACCGAAGAATTATCTGGACAAACCTCCATCGGGAACCTAGCTCCCATTCCTTTCGTGCTCAACCGTGATTCATCCATGCCTCTTTCAAGTAGCCATTCTTTAAACCAAACAGCCCTAAGTTCACTAAGTCTATCATTAGATCCCAAAGACCCAGTAATATCTGTGTGCCCTTCAATAATTAGTGGGCTATCACTGCCTAAGAGAATTGAGTTTATATCAACCCACCAACCATCCAGATCTTGCAAAGACGCCTCAGTAGGAGATTGGGAATCTATATAGAAGTGGATCGAGATTAATGCGGGAGATCTGCTTGGTAGTTTACTTGAGTCTAGAGAAGCGAATAAACTTAAGTCGTCTACTTTGTCAAGAGGTAGGAAGTCTGCTGAAAGTAAACCGCTACGTCCCACATCATAGGTTCGCACTATTTCACCGTCAATATTGAGGATTCTAACTACTGCCCCTGGCTTTGTAGGTGTTTCAACCGACCCAACTCTGAGGCCGAGTGTGCGAGATGAAGGTAATCCTTCTAAAGAGAGTTTGCCTGATAAATCCGTCAAGCCTTCGAAGACAGGATTCCCAGTATCTAACTCTACCCAACTGATTTCAGCTCCAATTACGGGCAGTCCGTCGCAACTTAGCTCCAGAGTATAACCTGAGGCGAGGTTTTCATCAACTTCGTAGCTAAGGAGATAAACATCAAAACCTCCCCCTGCCCTATTAGAACTTACGTACATCTCATGATCGTTTAAGATTGCAATTGAGATCTCATCGGCTGAAGTGTTGATCGGTGAATCAAGGGTAACAGCCTTCTGCCATTGGTGTTTTTTCGAGGCGAAATAAATGTCATTGTTCGAAGAATAATAGAGCCCGCGCGATGTAAATTGAGGATAGACTTCATCTCCGGAAGTGTTTAAGGAATAAAGTGGGTGGGGGGACGAATATCCCCTTTTAGTTAATGAGGAAATAAAGAGGTCGAAATCTCCAGCTCCGGGGTAAGGTTTTGCCGAAATAACCGCGAGTTGCCTATCAGGATCTACGCTTACGTGCGAAATTACCCCTAATTCAGACCAAGCCTCGTCTCTTATCGTCTGCAATGGAGTCGCTTCGAGTGCACCGGGATTAGTGGCATCGGAATTACGAGGGGCTCTGAAATATTGAGCCCCAGATTCGGGCCCGTACTGCATCACGTAGATCCATTTAGAGTCGGCTCCAAATGGCAGGTCGTCAAGTTCTGTTGAGAGTGCCGCGACAGGTGTGGCGGTGTAGTCGTGGAGAGTTTGGGCTGAAAAACCAAAGGGAAGTAGGCAGACTAACGCTATGAATGCAGCTAACCCTTTTACAATCATTTTTACGCTCACTTTATTTTCTTTTCTTTAAGCCAAAAATCCATTGTCTCCACCGCTTCCCCATACCATTCCTTACCGAATGCGCGTATCAGCGGTTCTTTGCAAAATTCCAAGATGGTAATCTGGCGAGTGACTCCGCAAGAAAGTGCAGAATCACATATGCTCCATTTGTGATAGTTCAAAGCAGTGAAGTCGATGAGTTCTTTAACTCTAATCGGGTATAGATGACATGATAGTGGCTTCTTCCACTTCGTTTTTCCATCTTGATGTGCTTGCTCGATTCCGCAGAGGAGATTTCCACTAGAGGAGAAGGTAGAATAAACGCAGGCCCTTCCTTCAATGAGTGGCGTTTCTAAAGTTCCATCTTGCCCAATTACGAAGAGCCCTTTTTCTTTTATCACATCGAAGCCTTCCTCTCTTAAGTAGGGTTTTAGATCTTCGAAAATGTCGTCCAAAATTGCACATTCCTCTTCTGTGAGTGGTGCGCCGCCAGATCCTTCTACACAACAAGCTCCTTGACATGCTGAGATATTGCAAGAGAACTGGACATCGAAAATATCTTCCGAAAGAAGTTTATTACCTACTACTATCATCAAAGCGAATATACGCTTTCAAAGAACCTCTTTTATAAAACTATCAATCAAATACTATTGGTTAATGGTAGTAAGTGGGGATTCCGATTATATTGACTATATGACAATATAGAAAAACAAAGTGAACTTAAAAAAGTAAATTGGCTGATGTATATTAGAACATACCTTTGACTAAAAAAAATACATAAATAATTTTGATGTATTCCCTAGCTATAGTTAAAGACAGATGGAGACGGTTTAGTGTACTTAATTGTACGCGGATTGTGAATATTGTAAAGCTACAACTAGGTTTTAAGTGGCGTAGAATGCTTGGAGGGACTATGCCTATGTCTGTGAGCATCGAGCCCACAACCTCTTGCAATTTAAGATGTCCGGAATGCCCTTCTGGATTAAGGAGTTTTACTCGCCCTACTGGGATGATCGAAATTGAGATGGTGGAAGATATCATGGCACAATTAGGTAAATGGCTTGTGTATGTTAATCTCTATTTTCAAGGGGAGCCATATCTTCATAAAGAAATGGATTCAATGGTAAAAGAGTGCAAGAAATATGGGGTGTACACATCCACTTCGACAAATGCTCATCACCTAAAACCAGAAAGAGCGGATAGTTTAGTTGCTTCGGGAATCGATAGACTTATAATCTCCATAGACGGAACTACCCAGGAAACTTACTCGTCATATAGAGTAGGTGGAAACCTTGATAAGGTTCTTGATAGTACTAAAAATGTGCTTAAATCGAGGGAATTGTCTGGGGGAGAGACACCATTTGTGGTTTGGCAATTTCTAGTTGTTAAGCCTAATGAACATCAGGTTTCTGAAATACAATCTCTCGCAAAAGAATACGGAGTCGATGAGGTGGTGATTAAAACAGCACAGCTAGACGATCCACATGATGATCACCCACTACTAGTTGAAAATCCTAAGTATCGTCGCTACGATAAAGATTTAAAATCTGGGGCTTGGAAGATTCGAAACCCTATGAAAAACGAGTGCTGGAGAATGTGGGGAGGACTTGTGATAACTTGGGATGGAAAGATTGTTCCTTGCTGCTTCGATAAAGACGCGAAACACGAGATGGGTAAAGCGAATGAGATTGCTGAGGTTTGGTCTGGAAATAAATATAGGTCATTTAGGAATGAGATTTTCGCCGACAGGAAATCAATCGACATGTGTACTAACTGCTCCGAGGGAACGGATACTTATGCCTGAAAATTATTTGCAAAAAGAAGTGGAAATAAAACGGTGGAAAGCATTGATTCCAGCAGTTATAGGGCTAGGGGTGATTTATTATTTCTACAGTGAGGACTTAAAGAGTTTGGGGGTGGGTGATGTCGAATTTAGTTCTAGGGCAGCACTAGCTTTTGCTGGAGCGGTGGGGTTACTTGTGATTCGGGATCTTGCATATATGACTAGAGTAAAAATTCTGTCTATGGGAGAATTTAGTTGGCGAAGTTCGCTGAATGTAATACTCCTTTGGGAGTTTGCATCGGCCATTACTCCCTCAGTGATAGGTGGGAGCCCCATC